>CAMNLO010000229.1 GCA_946543095.1 uncultured bacterium | reverse complement strand
AGGCCTTGAAAGCCTGCAGAAGCTGGGGCTGAACATCGATTCCGAAAACACCAGGGCAGATTATCAGGCCCTTCAGACAAAGCTCCGGACTGACTACGCGAACGCGGACGCCTATGCGGAGGCCATGGCAGCGGCAAAGAACACTAAGCTTTCCGAAGCCCATGATAAGTGGCAGGAGCAGAAGACCAAATACGACCAGTATCTTGCCGACAAGGAAGCGGCAGGGGATGATGAGGAAGCGCTGAAAGCCCTGGAGGTCGTGGAGGATCCGGGAGAGGAGCCTGCCGCGGCCCTGACGGAGGAAGAGACGGAGAAGCTTAAGACCGCCGCCAGAAATTATTACAATTCGGTGAACAGCGCAGATTTCACCTCCGGCGCCGCGTTAAATGCGGATGCAGCAGGCTTCCTCGGAGCATCGGATGCCAATAAGATGGACGGCTCCGAAGCGAAGATCCGGCTGAACGGCGTGACCTACACCTCAAAGACCAACAACTTTGAGATCAACGGTCTGTCCATCACGGCCCAGGAGGAAAGCGAGAAGGACGCCTACGGCAATTATAAGGAGTTCACCCTGACCACCTCCAATGATTCCTCCGGGATCAAGGACATGGTCAAGAACTTCATCAAGAAATACAATGAGCTTGTGAATGAAATGAGCAAGCTCTATAACGCGGATGCGAACAAGGGCTACGATCCTCTGCTCTCCGAGGAAAAATCCGAGCTCTCCGATAAGGAGATCGAGGAATGGGAGAACAAGGTGAAGGAATCCGTCCTCCGGAAGGACAACACCCTGAACAATGTGATGAGCTCCATGGTAGAGCAGATGGCAAAGGGCTATGAGGTCACCATGAACACCGTAAACGGTCCCAAGACAAAGACCCTCTATCTGCAGGATTTCGGCATCGACACTTTGGGGTATTTCAAGTCCGAGGCAAATGAGAGAAACGCCTATCATATTAACGGGGACGAGGATGATTCCGCTACCTCCTCCGAAGATGATGTCCTGGGCTATATGATCGATGTGGATCCCGACGCCACGGCCAGCTTCTTCTCCCAACTCACCAAGGGAGTGTACAGCAAGCTGACGGATCTCATGAAATCCACCAATTATTCCAGCGCCTACACCGTTTATGACGACAAGCTGATGCGCTCGGAGTACAGCGACTATAACGACAAGATCAAGACAGCCGAGGATAAGCTGAACGATTATCTGGACAAATGGTATGACCGCTTCTCCAAGATGGAAACGGCCATGGCACAGATGAACAGCAAACAGAGCTCCCTTTCCGGCCTCTTCGGCGGCTGAGTCAGGAAGGATCGAGGTTAGGACAGAATGCAGCAGGCAAATCCTTTTGCGGATTACAACAGAAATAAGATCCTGAACGCCTCCCCCGCGGAGCTGACCCTTATGCTCTACGAGGGGGCGGTGAAGTTCTGCAATATTGCGGCAATTGCCATTGAGCATAAGGATATTCCCAAGGCCCATGAGAATCTCATCAGGGCCCAGAGGATCGTGGACGAATTCCGGGCGACCCTGGATATGAAATATCCCGTGGCCAAGGACTTCGACCGGGTCTATGAATATCTGCAGCGAAGGCTTTTGGAGGCCAATATCACAAAGGACAAGGCCATCGTGGAGGAATGCGCTACCCACTTAAGGTCCATGCGGGACACCTGGAAAGAGGTCATGCGGATAAACAGGATGGGGCAGGCCGGACAGGGCGGCGCCTCCTTCTCCGCCTGACAAAAGCGGAAGGAGCGGAAAACGCCATGCTGAAGCAGTATCTGGATATGCTTTCGGAGAGTCTGAAGGAGAAGTCAGGGCTTCTGGATTCCCTGCTGGAAGCCACAAAGGCTCAGGATCAGCTGTTAAGCGCTGAAGAGCTGGACATGGAGGCCTTCGACCAACTGGTGAACGCAAAGGACGAGGATGTAAACAGACTGATCCGACTGGATGAGGGCTTTGAGAATCTCTATCAGAAGCTGAAGGAGAATCTGGAAGCCGGGAAGGATCAGTACAAGTCTCAGATCAAAGAGCTGCAGGAGCTGATCCGTGAGGTAACGGAGAAGGGACTCCAGGTGGAAGCCCAGGAAAAACGGAACAAGGCCAGGCTGGAGTTTCATATCAAAAACGAGAAGAACCGGATCCAGAGAGGGCGGAGCACCTCCAGGGCGGCAATGAACTATTATGAAAGCATGAACCGGCTGGGGGTGAACACTCCCCAGTTTATGGACAATCGGAAGTAAAGCGGATGCTGTCGGCAAAGCTGCTTTTGGATACGCTTTCCGAATACGCATTGATCTCCCAATTGATCAGGGCAGCAACCCCGGAGGAGGTCTGCAGGGCAGCGGGAGAGATCCTGCAAAGGCCTTTGGAGCCGTCTCCGGGGCTTTTTGATCTCTTTTTGCGGATCGATGAATACGACGGGGTTTACGGAAGGCTTTCCGGGCAAGAACGGGATGCCTTTGTGAATCTGGTGCGGTATCGTCTGGTGCCTTTTCCCAGATTCCGGGAAGCCGCCTTTTCCCGGGACAGGGAAGAGAAAAAGCAGAATCCGGGGAAGAAACCGAAAACAGCCTGCGCCCTTGCCCCCTATGAGAGGGCCTTCAGCAATGTGGAGCTGATCAAGGATCCGGGGCTCATTCCCTATCTTCTGCATAAAAAACACGGTATGGAATGCACCATGGTCTCTGCTCCCGGCGGACCCTATCCCTATGCGGAGCTGGTGCGGGGACTGAAGTTTCATTTCCTTGAAAACGGCAGCGTCGAAACGAAAAGAGCATATCTGGAAGAGCACGCAAAGGACATGGATCTGCTGATCCTGAGGGGTTGCTACAGCGCCTATTTTTCCCTGGCGCCGCTTTATAAGCGGCTCAATCCGTCGGGAAAGATCTATATCGGCCTGGACGCCAACTCCTCCTGGATGGACAGCATCATTTTTTTTGATCCCGTTTTTCAGGAATTTCTGGATGCCTGCGACATCATCGCCACCTCCTGCTCCGCCATGGCCTCCCATCTGAGTGAAAAATGGGGGCGGAACGTCCTGTGTCTGCCCAACGGCTATTACGCCTTTTCCGGGAGAGAGCCTGTAAGCTTTTCAGAAAAAAAGAATGTGATCCTGACGGTGGGGCGTCTGGGGACCTGGCAGAAGGCGACGGATGTCCTGATCAATGCCTTTACCGCTGCCGGGGAATTTCTGAAGGGCTGGGAATTAAGGCTTGTGGGCAGCATGGAGGAGGAATTCAGACCCTGGCTGGAGGAGTTTTTCCGCGGACACCCGGATATGGAAAAACGGATCACCTTTACCGGGCCCATCGTGGATCGCGAAGCGCTCCACCGGGAATTTGTCCGCGCAAAGATCTTTGCGCTGTCCTCCAGACTGGAGGGCGGCGCCCCCAATGTCATCGGGGAAGCGCTGAACGCAGGCTGCGCCGTAGCCTGCACAAAGATCGACGCATGGGAGGATATCATTGACGGAGGGAAATGCGGCATGGCCTCCGACATCGACGATGTGGGCAATCTGGCAGTCATCCTTGCCCGGCTTGCCGCCTCTGATCTGGAAAACTATTCCAAAGAAGCCGTCAGGCGGAGCGAAAGCTTTTACTCCATGGAAAAGCAGGTGGAAAAACTCTATGGAATGCTTTGAGTTCAGAAAACAGGGCATCTGGCTGAAGGAAAGGGAGGGGGAAAAGCTTCTCCTTTCCTTTGAGGATCTTCTTGCGAACAAAAGCCGTCTGCCCCTGGCGGGAGATACCGAAACCTATGCCCTGGTGCCGATGCTGGCAGA
>CAMNLO010000228.1 GCA_946543095.1 uncultured bacterium | reverse complement strand
TGGCTAACAGGAAGCACCAGTAGGTGGTCCCTGTTTCGGGATCCCGCCAGAAAGCGCCGCCGCCGCAGCTGTATCTGTAGTTGGTGATGAGCTTACGCATTTCCGCGCCGTCGTGGCGGGAGTCATACCACCATTCCACCACATCCTCAGGGGTCTCCTTGCCTCTGCAGATCAGCTCGGCATGATCCTTGCCCACGGCCCAGCCGGGAAGCACCGTGTCATAGCCCTTTCCGTCGGGACGCTCATGCTCAAACTGGACCTTCAGCTCCTTGCAGCGGAACATTGCGGCATTGTCCAGCTCAAACTCATAGACCAGATCATACATTTCATTCTCTCTGCGGTGCTTATTGATGAGCTCCAGCATCCGCTTGCCGTAATCCTTCTCGGATACATAGGTGGTGCCGCCCTTGTGGCCCGGGCGTCCCTCGTAAAAGCCCAGCGTGGTGTAGTGCTGATAGAGCAGCGTGGGATCGCTGCCGTAGACTGCCGCCACATCCGGATAGGTCTGGGCATACCACACCGCGTCAAACTGCTCGAAGGAGTCCGGAGTGTAAATGGACGAACCTGTGGAAGCGGTGGCAGCAGGTGTGCTCGTGGCAGTGGGCTGATAAGGGGTCCTTCCCTCGTTTTTGCCAAACGTGGTATAATGCAGATAAAGCATATTCGCGTCGGTGCCGTAAACCGCGGCCACATCCGGATATTTCTGTGCGTAGTATTGGGCATCGAAGAGGGTTCCGTCCCCCATGTCCACGGGTGCTGCACAGACGGGAAGCGCAGTCAGGACCAGCGCCGCTGCGGCAGTGAGGGCGGATAAGAATAATTTTCGTGTCATCTTTCCTCCAATCCGGAGCATTGTCTTTGATACGCTCCAAAGCTCTGCATAAGGCAGAGGTGAAATCAGCCGTCAGCCGCCGGTTATTTCCGTGGCATATGGCCAAGATTGATGTGTGGCGGTCCGTGGCCTTCACACAGCTCTTTTCCCTGATTGTTTATTATACCTTTATTTTGGAGTTATGTCTACCATGCGATATCAAAAATTTAGCATCAGAATCCCCACTTTTCTTTCCGATCTCCTTTCCGATTCCCTTTTTGAACAGGGCTTTGAAGGAGTGGAGATTGAGGACAAGGTCCCGCTGACGGAGGCGGAGCTGGCGGCCATGTACGTGGATATCCCGGAAAGCAGGGGGGAGGATGACGGCGTCGCGTATGTGTCCGTGTTTCTGCCCCTGCGGCCGGATGGACTTTTGGAGTTCGGGCAGGAGGATGGGAGTTATATTTACGAAAGCCCGCTGCAGCTGGAGGTTTCGGAGGGCCACGGTGCCGGGGAAACCTCCGGAAAAGGAGGCAGCGATATCGAAAGCGCTGAGGGTGTTTCGGGAGCCCCGGGAAAGGGGGCGGATCCGGGGTTTTCCGGTGCCGGGGAAGGCGCGGGAAAAGGGACGCTGAGGGGCGCCATCACCCGGGAGGAAGCCCTTTCCAGGATCCGGGCCGCTCTTCTGGAAACGGCGCAGTTCGGCGGCAGCGGCGAAGAACCCATTGAGATCTCCGCCACGGAGGATGCGGACTGGGAGAACAACTGGAAGGATTTCTTCCACGCCTTTCAGGTGGGAGACCTTCTGATCGAGCCCTCCTGGGAAGCCGCGGAGGAGGCGGGAGCGGCAGACAGCGCCGCTTCAGAAACAAACTCCGAACGCAGACTCATCATCGACCCGGGTGCCGCGTTTGGGACCGGCTCTCACGAAACCACCAGGCTCTGCATCGAAGCTCTGCAGCAGTGCTTCTCGGGTGGAGGCGCCTTCGGCGCGGGAAATACTTTGGCGTCGGAAAGAGAAAACGCCTTCGGTGCCGGAATGCTTCCGGCAGCGGAAAACGGACCGATCCCCCCCGTCATGCTGGATATCGGCACGGGCTCCGGGATCCTGGGCATCGTGGCGCTGATATACGGCGTAGGATATGTGATCGGAACAGATCTGGATCCCCAGGCCGTCAGCGCGTCCGCCGGGAACGCAAAACGAAACGGCTTTGACGAAGCAAGCTTCCGTGCGCTCCGGGGCAATGTGATCACGGATCAGGATTTTTGCAGGCAGCTCCTTGCTCTTGGAGGAGAGGCTGGCTTCCCCCTGATCACCGCCAACATTCTGGCGGAGGTGCTGATGGCCATGGCACCGGCAGCGGCAGGGCTGTTAGCCCCCGGAGGCATCCTGATCTCCTCCGGGATCCTGAAGGAAAAAGCGGAAGCGGTCTGCAGAGCATATGAAGAGGCGGGGCTTACAGTTCTGGAGATCAGGGAACTGGGCGACTGGGCGATGGTGGCGGCGAAGAAGCCCTGACGGCCCGGATCCCGGAAGGCGGCCGAACCGTCTGTCAGGATGCTTCTTGTTTATTGAAAAGGGTAAGGGAATAGGCAATGTATCAGTTCTTTATAGAAGAACAGCAGATCAGCGGGACGCAGATCCGGGTCTCGGGCCCCGATGCCCACCATATGCTCCATGTGCTCAGGCTAAAGCCCGGGGAAGAAGTGAGCGTCCGGGTGCTGATGCCGGTGTCCGAAGCCTACAGGGACGCGGAGATCCGGTGCGCCTTTCAGGGGGAAGGGCCCAAGGATGCCGACGGCAGCCCATCGGCCCTGCTCTCGCTCCTCTTTATCAAGCAGGACAATGTGGAGCTGCCCGCCACCGTCATCCTTTATCAGGCCATTCCCAAGGCGGACAAAATGGAGTTTATCGTCCAGAAGGCGGTGGAACTGGGGGCTGTGAGGATCGTTCCCGTGATCACGAAGCGCTGCGTCTCCGACTGGACGGGCAAGGAAGCGAAAAAGCGGCAGCGCCTGCAGGGCATTGCGGAGGCCGCTGCGAAGCAGGCAAAAAGGGGGATCGTTCCCGCAGTTCTGATGCCCCTGAGCTTCCGGGATGCGGTGAGGGAAGCGGCGGCGGCGGGACGGGTTCTTGTGCCCTACGAGCTGGTGCAGCCTTCCTCCTCCCCCATGGACCGCACCCGGGAGATTTTCTCCTCCATCCGGCCGGGGGACACGGTCTCCTTCTTCATCGGCCCGGAGGGCGGCTTCACGGAGGAAGAGATCGCCATCGCAGGAGAAAACGGCGCGGAGTGCATCACCTTGGGCCGCAGGATACTCCGCACGGAGACAGCAGGCCTTTACGTCCTGTCCGTGCTTGGATATCTGCTTGAGCAGTAGAGAGAGCAGCCCCACTTCCTGCAATGACATGGTGAGAGGAGTCCCGCCGCAGCGAGATTAAGCTATATTCCGCAGAAGTGGGATAGTCTGCAAAAGCAGCTCCTTTCGGAATAGGCACAATAAGAGGAAAATAAAGCAATGAGAGTATATCTGGACAATTCCGCCACCACCGGGCTTCTTCCCGAGGCGGCGGAGGAAATGACGAAGATCGCGCTGGAAACCTACGGGAATCCCTCCAGCCTTCACCTTATGGGGATCGAAGCGGAGAACATCATAAAAGAGGCGGCGGAAACCGTTTCCTCGACCCTGGGGGTTTCCCCGAAGGAGCTGGTCTGGACCTCCGGCGGCACGGAATCAGACAATCAGGCCCTGCGCTCCGCGGCGGAGACGTTGAAACGGCAGGGGCGGCATATCGTGACCTCCGCAATCGAGCATCCGGCGATCTCAAAGACCTGCGCCTGGCTGGAGACTCAGGGCTATGAGGTGTCCTATATTCCCGTGGACCGAAAGGGACAGCTTCGTCTGGATCTGCTGGAGGAAAATCTGCGGGAGGACACGATCCTCGTTTCCGTCATGCATGTGAACAACGAGATCGGCGCCATTGAACCCCTGAGGGA
>CAMNLO010000227.1 GCA_946543095.1 uncultured bacterium | reverse complement strand
ATGTGACTTGTGGCCCAGAATGGAGTCTCCCACATAGTTATAGTGCGGCGTCTGGACCCCGTCAAAGAGGATCACGTTCTTCAGCTCCACGGAATTTCCCACTACCGCCTTCTTTCCCACGATGGCCTTGCCCCGGATAAAGGCACAGTGTCGGATCTCAGCCTCCTCGTCAATGATCAACGGGGCTGTCAGATAAGCGGAAGGGTACACCTTTGCGCTCTTTGCCACCCAGATCCCCTCTCCTCTTTCTTCAAATCTGTCAGCGGGCAGCTGCTTCCCAAGGGCCAGGATATACTCCCCGATGCCGGAAAGTGCTTCCCAGGGATAGGTAAAATCCCGGAAATACTCTGCTGCAATAGTATAGTTTAAATCCAGCAGTTCGGAAATCCTGTAGTGTTCCAGCCTGATCTCAGCCATTTTCCTTCTCCTTCTTTTTTCCGGTCTTTCGCTTTTCCGTCTTATAGTATTGGGATACCCTGGCAAAGCGGCTTTGGAGGTCTGTGTCCGCCCTGGAATTCCGCACCTGGGCTGTCTTTTTCGTAATGAAATCCCTGAGCTTTTCCATGTAGATCTCGGGAGTCACACTTCCCTCCTCCACCTGGGCAAGCCCCTTTTCCCAGCTGGCGGTGAGTGCGGGATTCAAGAGGGAAACAATGGAGCGCTTCACCACCTCATAGATCAGCTCCCCGTACAGCGCCGGGGTCAACACCTGGGTCTTCTTATTCAGGTTCAGATAGCCGTTCTTTACCAGCTTTCCCAAAATCTCTGCCCTTGTGGCAGAGGTTCCGATGCCGGAGCCCTTGATCTGGGCCCTCAGCTCCTCATCCTCAATAAACTGTCCCGCATTTTCCATGGTGAGGATCATGGTGCCGGAGGTGTAGCGCTTCGGAGGAGTGGTCTCCCCGGTCTTTACCTGAAAGCCCTTAAGAGGAAGCCGGGAGCCCTTCCGGATCCCCTCCAGATCCAGCTTTGCAGAGCTCTCCTCCTCGTCCTCCCCATTCTCCTTTTTCTCTTCTCCCCGTTTTCCGAGGATCTTTAAATAGCCCTCCTCCTCCAGATTCTTAAAGCCTGCGTGGAAAACCTCAGGGCCCACAGAAATATCCATGCTGATTTTTTTGTAGACCGCGGGCGGAAAGAAAATGCTCAGGAATCTTGCGCAGATCAGATCGTAGACCCTGCGGGAAAGCTCCGACAGACCGCCCACACCGGAAATGCCCTGGCCGGTGGGGATCAGGGCATAATGGTCCGTGATCTGCTTGTCGTTCACATATCTGGACCGGGGCAGCTTTTTTAAGGCCTCCGATTCCAGGGCTTCCTTCGCAAACTGCTGCATAGGGGCATAGTTTGTAAGCCCCTTCAGATTCTTTGTGATCTCCTTTGCCACGGCAGTGGAGAGCACCCTGGCGTCAGTCCTGGGATAGGTGGTCAGCTTCTTTTCGTACAGCTCCTGGGCGATGCCGAGAGTCTGGTCCGGGCTGATCTTGAAATACTTTGCGCAGTCATTCTGCAGCTCTGCCAGATTATAGAGAAGAGGCGGATTCTTAACCTCTTTTTTCCGCTCCATATTCTGCACGGTTCCCTGCTCAAAGCCCTTCAGGCTTTCTGCAAGCCTGTTTGCGTCTTCCTCTTTCAAAAAGCCGGAATCCTTATAGAGATCGGGAGCCCCTTCAAATAAGGAACCCTTCTGCAGCCGCCATTCCGCGCTGATCTCTCCTTCCCCCGCGGAAAAGAGGGCGTTCACCTTATAGAAAGCGGTCTTGACGAAATTGCGGATCTCCCATTCCCGCTGCACCACGATCCCCAATACGCAGGTCATGACCCTGCCCACGCTGACCACAGCCTTCTGCCTTGCAAGAAAGCTTTTGATGGGTCCGGAATACCGGAGGCTTAAGGCCCTGGAAAAATTGATCCCCATGAGATAATCCACCTTGGCCCGAAGGTAGGCAGCATCCGACAATCTGTCATAGGCGGAAAGATCCTTCGCTTCTCTGATCCCCCGGAGGATCTCCTCATGAGTCTGGGAATCGATCCAGACCCGCTTTTTTTCTTTTCCGGAAACCTTCGCCATATCGTCCACCAGGCGGTAGATGTACTCCCCTTCCCGCCCGGAGTCGGTGCAGACATAGATGGTGTCCACATCCTTCCGGTTTAAAAGCTTTGAAACCACCAAAAACTGGTCTTTGGAGGACTCCAGGACCTCATATCGGAAGCTGTCGGGGATAAAGGGCAGGGTATCAAAGCTCCAGCGTCTGTATTCCTCGCCATAGGCCTCCGGGTAGGAAAGCCCCACCAGATGCCCCACGCACCAGGTGATCACATATTCCCCGGATTCCATAAAGCCCCTGCCGTTTTGAAAGGAAGCCCCCAGCGCCGACGCAAACTCTCTGGCCACGCTTGGTTTTTCCGCTATGAAGAGCTTTTTTGCCATATAGACTCGTCCATCAGGTAGATCCCCTCGATCCCGTAGAGACGGGCGGTGACCTCAGGGCTGTAGCCATGCAGTGAGAACAGATACAGAAAGGCCGGCGCCACTCTTGCCTTCTGCAGAGACATCAGGAAATAGTTCAGCCTGCTCTCGGAAAAGCCGTCCGCTTCCCCGGAGATGGTGGCTGCCAGATACACGTCATCGGAGGACCTTCCCAGAAGATCCAGAGAGCCGTTCTTCCCCACCCAGCCGGACAGCTGGTTTAAGGGGATCGGCAGCTCTCCTGCCCTGGAAGCCTTCCTCAGATACTCCTCGCAGGCCTTCCTGAACGCCTCCCTGGAATACCCCGGCAGACGGAACAGGATTTCCGCAAACAGCCTGTTTTTGTCTCCTTCAAAGGCAAAGAGATAGGTGTAGTAAAAACGCAGGATGGGATTGGCAAACTGATACACCGCCTTCACCTGCAGATCCTCCGACACAGGGAAATTCCTGAGCTTCTCCACTGCGCCGATGGAAATGAGTTGTTTTATGTAAACTAAAATCTTTGGCCTGGAATAGGCGGTCAGATCAAAGAGATCGTTCAGCTTTCTGCCGATATAGTGAGTCTCCGCCTCCCTGGGGGCAGAGATCCAGTAGAGAATGGTATTGTAGACCGCCAGCTCCCTGAGATAGGGCTCCAGAAAGATCTCCTCCGGAACGCCCAGAGGAGCGCCCTCAGCGAAAAAGACATTGAAAAAGGCCTCTCTGAAGGGCAGGGTCTTCCCGAACATCTCCCAGGCCCCGGGATAGCCTCCCAGCAGGGAATAGATCTGGATACATTCATCCAGGTTATAGGGAGAATCTTCAAAATAGTCGAGTAAGGACATGAAATCCAGGGGCTTCACCTTCAGGATCCCGCTCACCAGCTTTCCCTGGCTCGCCACGGTTTCCAGAAGACGTCCTTCCACAAAGGACTGGGAGGAGCTGGTAAACACCACCATGAGATTGCCCTTCTCCAGGGCTTTCTTCAGGGCTTCAAAGAATTCCTCGGCAAATTTGGGCCCGGAGGTACGGAAGAGGTGCTCGAAATCCGCAATGACAAGCACGCCTTTCTCCCTGCCGGAATCCGCCGCCGCAAGAAAAAGCTCCGCAAACCCCGCTTCCTTCGGCACTGCGATCCCCTGACCTCGAAGCTCCCTTGCCCAGACAGAGCTCTGGGCCAGGGCGGATAAGGGTTTGGCATGGAGATAGAGGAAGGGCTTGCCCGCTCCGAAGGCCCTGATCAGGCTCTCCTTCCCCAAAAGTCTCTCGCCGTACACCACCACAAGCCCGGAGCCCTGCTTCGCATAATAGCGCTCCAGGGTGGATAATTCCTGTTCCCGTCCGATCAGCTTCATTTTTCAGAGGTGT
>CAMNLO010000226.1 GCA_946543095.1 uncultured bacterium | reverse complement strand
AGGGAGATTATCCCGAAAAGCTGATATCATCTGTTTTGTTCAGCTCCTGCTTCCGGCTCCAATTAAAATCATGCGATACAGAAGGATATATGGTATACTTCATTCTGAATAGGTACAATCTGTAGTATTTCAGCTGTTTTGGCAGGATCCGGAGAGAGGCTTATGTTAAAGGAAGCAAAACTGGGAGATGTTGTCCTGAATCTGGAGCATTATTCCGGGCGGGACCGCTATTCCGACGGAGAAGTGGAAACCTCCCTTTTAAATATGGTACGGAATCATAAACCGGAGGAGTTTCCGGAGCTGATAGAAGAAAGGGCAGACTGGCCTGCCTTCTATCACTTCAGTCACCTGCGTACCAATATCATCGAGTGGCTGCCCATCGGGAAGACAGACCGTGTCCTGGAGGTGGGAAGTGGGTGCGGCGCCCTGACCGGGCTTCTGGCCCAAAAGGCCGGCCGGGTGGATTGCGTGGAGCTTTCCCAGAAACGCAGTGAGATCAACGGTTTCCGTCATAATACCTGCGGAAATATCAAGATCTATGTAGGAAATTTCGAGGAGATCGAACCGGATCTTCCCGGGGGCTATGACTGGATACTGCTGATCGGAGTGCTGGAATATGCCGGTGGCTTTATCAGCGGCGTGGATCCCTACGCAGGCTTTCTGAAGCTGCTCCGTCCCCATCTTGCCCCCACGGGGAGACTGGCGGCGGCCATCGAAAACAGGCTGGGGCTGAAATACCTGGCAGGCTGCAGGGAGGATCATCTGGGAGATTATTTCTCCGGCATCGAAGGCTATCCGAATAAGAAGGGCATCCGGACCTTCTCGAGAGGCGCCCTCTGCGGGCTGTTCAATGAAGCGGGCTTTACCCGGTACAGCTTTTATTATCCCTATCCGGATTATAAGCTTCCCACGGATATCTATTCCGATTATTATCTGCCCCAGCCCGAGAACCTGCTGGACAATGTAAGGAATTTCGACAGGGAGCGGATGGTTCTGTTCAATGAAAAGAACGCTTCGGAGGCGCTGCTTCAGGACGGGCTCTATCAGGAGTTTGCGAATTCCTTCCTTGTAGTAACGGGTCCCATGCCGGCCCAGGTCTATATCCGCTATTCCAATGACAGAGCGGAGGAATTCCGGATCCGGACGGAGATCTTACGGGATCAGAAGGGCGGCTGTTATGTCAGGAAGCTTCCGCTGACTGAAAAGGCGATCCCGCATATCCAGGGGCTGCTGGCCTCCTGTGAGGCCTTGAAGGAGCGGTATCAGGGCAGCGGCATCGAGGTGCTCTCCTGTGTCCCGGAGGGGGATGGGGTGCTGTTTCCCTTTGTGGACGGTGATTCCCTGTCCGCTCTCTTTGACCGGCTGCTTCTGGCAGGAGATATGGAGGGCTTCAGCCGCCTGTTTGCGGAGTATGTCCGCAGAGTGGGATATCAGGAGCAGTATCCGGTTTCCGATTACGATATGGCCTTTTCCAATATTATCGTAAAGGGAAACACCTGGTATCTGATCGATTACGAGTGGACCTACGGGAAGACCATCCCGGTGTCGGAGCTTGCCTACAGGGCCCTCAGGGATTATCAGCTGCAGGACAGAAGACGGGACGGCATGCCCCTTAAGAAGCTGTTTGATGCTTTGGGGATCTCCGGGAAGGAGGGGGAGCGGCTGATCGCGGAGGAGTCGGATTTTCAGAAATACGTCACCGGCGGGAGGCTGTCTCTGGTGGAGCTGTGGAAGAAGATCGGCAGGAATGTGGTGGTGCCGAAGGAGCTGGGAGCAGGAGGGGACATTGCCAGACCTGACCGGATCCAGATCTATGAGGATAAAGGAGAGGGCTATTCCGAGGAGCATTCCTTTTTCCCGGAGGAAACCTACGATTCCGACGGAAATGTGGTGCTGAAGCTCTCCTTCGGGGCAGACACAAGGGCCTTCCGAATCGATCCCGCCAATGCCTCCTGTCTGGTCCATATCAGGACTTCCTATGCGGGGAACCTTCCCTTCGAGGTGGCCCTTTCCCCGGAAGGAAAATGGCTTTCCGTGGAGATGGCGGTCTTTGAAAGCAGGGATCCCTTCTTTGAGATTTACGTGCCGGATGCAAAAAGAGCGGAATTTGAAGGCGGAACCATAGAACTGCAGCTGACCATGAGCCTTCTGCCTGCCCATATGGCGTCGATCTTAAAGACTTCGGGAAAGGAAACGGCAGAACCCCCGGCAAGGGATGGGGAGAAAAAGGGTTTTCTCGGGCTCTTCGGACGCAGATCATAAGCGATGGACGAAACAGGGGTTTATGCTGAAACAGTTTATTAAAGATCAATTGGCGGGGCATCGTCTCCGTCTGTATGAGAAAAAGCTGAAAGCCCAGCGGATCAGCTATGATGCCTGGGAGCGGGAGAGGGAATCCGCCGGAAAAGCTCATGGCAAAGCGGGGGCTTCCATACAGACCGTTTTTTATGGCTCCATAGGGGAATTCCTTGCGGGAGGTATTTTGGAGCGCGGTGATCCGGAAGAGCCGATCCTCTTTTGCGCGGAGGAGGGTGCGCTTTCGGAAAATGCCTGTATGCTGTGCAGGGAATATGCTGCGGCCCATCCTGAGCTTTCATTATTCTATGGCGACGAGGACGAGCTGGGGGAAACGGGGGCCTATGAAAACCCTTATCTGAAGCCGGACTGGTCTCCGGACACCTTTGAATCCGCCTTTTATATCGGCAGTGTGTTTCTCGCAAGGCGCCTGCTTCTGCAAAAGCTGTCCCGGGAGTTTTTGGAAACATATGAAGACAATGGCAGTCCGGATCTTCTTTTCCGGAAGCTGGCCGAACTTGCGGGGGGCTTTGAAAAACGGAAGGGAAAGACTTTTGTCATCGGACATATTCGTGAGATCCTGTTTCACCGTGTAAAAGGAGCGGATCTGTTCCGGGGCAGGAGCCACAGGCGGAGCGGCCCCGTGGAAGCAGGGGAGGAAGCGCCGCTTGTCTCCGTGATCATTCCTTCCAAGGATCATCCGGAGCTGCTGGAAAAGTGCGTTTCTTCCATCGTAACGTATGCCTCCGCGAAGCAGCCCTACGAGCTGATCGTGGTGGACAACGGCTCTGCCCCGGAAAACAAAAGCCGCTATGAGGCGGTTCTTGATGGTCTGCCCCTGGAGAAGGGGCTTACCCGGAGGTCCTATCTGTACAAGCCCATGGAGTTCAATTTCTCCCTGATGTGCAATCTGGGGGCGGAGTGTGCAAAGGGAGAGCTGTTCTTATTTCTGAACGACGATATCGAAGCCATGGAAACTGGCTGGATGGAGAGCCTTGCAGCCCTGGCGGGAGATCCGAGGATCGGTGCGGTGGGGGCAAAGCTCCTTTATCCCGGCGGGGAGCTGATCCAGCACGCAGGCATCACAAATGTGCGGCTGGGGCCGGTGCACAAGCTGTCCCATCTTCCGGATGGGGAAGACTGGTATTTCGGCAGGAATCTGGGGATCCATGATGTGATCGGGGTCACAGGCGCCTGCCTGATGCTGGCAAGAGAGAAATTTGCGGAGGCGGGAGGTTTTCCCCGGCAGCTTCCGGTGGCATTTAACGACGTGGATCTGTGCTACACCCTGTTTGAGCTGGGGTATTACAATGTTCAGGACAACCTGGTAAGGGCCCTGCACCATGAGTCCGCCAGCCGGGGGCTGGACACGGAGGATCCGGCGAAGATCCGGCGCATGGCTGCGGAATACGATATTTTAATGGACCGGCATCCGGGGATGTATCATTATGATCCCTTTTATCATCCCCAGCTGATCGAGGACGAGCACACCAGCGTCTTTGTCTTCTATGAGGACGGACTGA
>CAMNLO010000225.1 GCA_946543095.1 uncultured bacterium | reverse complement strand
CATGCGGCAAAGGAAACAGAAAAACTCTTTCGTGACCGTGATAGCCCCTATTTAAAAACAACAAAACCTGCGATTCCGGAAAGGAGGTGTACGTGAGTTTTGTGACCGCAACGATCAATCTGCTCTCCAATATTTTGACCCTTTTAGGCGCAGGCGTGGGGGTATGGGGAGTAGTCAACCTGCTGGAAGGCTATGGCGGAGACAACCCCGGAGCCAAGTCTCAGGGGATGAAGCAGGCCATGGCCGGCATTGGGATCGTGATGATCGCCCAGATCCTGATCCCTCTGCTCAGTACCCTGTTTACGATTCCGTAAGGAGGGCAGCTGTGGACTTTATCTTAGACACAATCTCCCAGTTCATCCGGGATCTGCTGCAGGGCTTTATCCTGAGCAATCTGGAGACCATGTTCGGGGATGTGAACGAAAAGGTGGGCACCATCACTGCCGAGGTGGCGAGAAGCCCGAGCACCTGGAATGCGCAGATCTTCGGGATCATCCAGAGCCTCTCCACCAGCGTGATCCTGCCCATCGCCGGTGCGGTGGTCTCCTTTGTGCTTTGCGCAGAGCTGATCAATCTGGTGGTGGAGAGGAACAACTTCCATGACCTGGACACGGGCTTTCTCTTCCGTTACCTCTTCAAGGCCTGCATCGCCGTCATCATGCTCTCCCATACCACGGACATCGTGATGGGGATCTTCGATCTGGGAAGCAGCCTGGTCAGCTCTGCCGGCGCTTTGATCACAGGCAGCACCAGCATCGATGTACAGCCGGAGTTGATGAACATCTTTTCCGGGACGCTGACCAGCATGGAGATGGGCGACCTTTTTCTGTTGGCGTTGGAAACCTCCCTGGCAAGCCTCGGCATGAAGCTGATGGCCGTTTTGATCACGGTGGTGTTGTACCTCAGGATGGTGGAGATCTACCTGTATATCTCAGTTGCGCCGCTTCCGCTGTCCATGCTGATGAACAGAGAGTGGGGCATGGTGGGCACCAACTATATCAGAGGTCTCGCAGCCTTGGCACTGCAGGGATTTTTCATCATGGTCTGCGTGGGAATCTACTCCGTGCTGGTCTCCACGATCACGGTCTCCGCCAACCTTCACTCTGCCCTCTGGCAGGTGATGGCGTACACCGTGCTGCTGTGCTTCGCCCTGTTCAACACGGCATCCATCAGCCGGTCTGTGCTGCATGCGCATTGATCATGACCTGAGAAACGGATCATGGATAGGGTGGCGGATAAACACCGGATGCTTTGCCGCAACATCGCAGGAATCAATTCACGCAGATAACGGCTCAGAGATCAGCAGTTCAATGGTTTCAGAAAAGAAAGGAAAACATCATGGCAATCAGTGTGAAAGTTCCCAAGAAGCTTTCCCGGATCAAAACCAAGTTCATGTTCAACCTGACGAAGCGCCAGTTATTCTGCTTCAGCCTGGCCGCGCTCATTGGGTTTCCCACCTATTTCGCCCTTCGCGGAAACGTTGGAACTGACGTTTCCGCCATTCTGATGGTCGCCTTCATGCTACCGTTCTTCTTCTTTGCCATCTACGAAAAGAACGGGTTTCCGGCGGAAAAGGTGCTCTGGATGATGTATCTCCAGAAATGGGGCAGGCCGGGGAGGCGGGTGTATCGCTCGGAAAACCTCTACTTCAGATTGGAAGCTGGACGGTTTTCCATAGATAGAAAGGAGGCAACAGATATTCAAAAAGAAAAATAACACAGACGAAAAATCAGAAGGAACATCAATGGCCGGCAAACAGAACAGGAAAAGCAGAAAGGCTCCTATCTCTACTCAGGAGACCATCCCCCTGCAAAAGGTATTTCAGGACGGCACGGTCAGATCTCCCGGCGGCTATTATACTGCCATGGTGAAGTTCTCCGACGCCAACTACTGTCTCCTGGATGAATCCGGGCAGGCGGAAACCCTCGCCCTCTACGGAAAGCTCCTAAACTACTTCGATTCAAACGTCCACTTCCAGCTGTTTCTCTTCAACCGGAAGGGGAACAGCCAGGCCCTGGCGGAGCGCTTTCATATTCCGACCCAGGGGGATTCCTTTGACGGGATCCGGGAGGAGTTCTCCGGAATTCTGAAATCTCAGGCAAAGAAGGGGACCAACGGCGTCCTGAAGGGGAAATACCTGATCTTTGGGATCCATGCCGGAAACGACAAGGAAGCCAGACAGCGCCTTTCCCGGATCAGCCAGGATGTGCTCAAGCTTCTTTCCGAACTGGGAACACAGGCGCGGGCGGTGGAGGGAAAAGAAAGACTCTTTCTTCTCTATGAGTTCTTCCATCAGGATACGATGCGTCCTTTCCGGTTTTCGTGGAAGGACATGGTGCTGACAGGCAAGTCCCCAAGGGATTATATCGCTCCCGCAAGCTTTGATTTTACCCATTCCTCGCGCTACCGGTCCGGCGGGATGTACGGCAGCGTTTTCTACTTTGACATCGTGGCGGCGGAGCTGACAGACGAGGTGCTGAAGCATTTTCTTGACCTGGACAAAAACCTGACCATTTCCATTCACATGGAAACCATGGAAAGCGGGAAAGCGCAGAAGCTTTTGCGCTCCAAGCTCTCCGAGGTGCAGAAGCGAAAGATCGATGAGCAGAAGAAGGCCTTCCAGGGCGGATACGACATCGACATTCTTCCCTCGGACATCGTGCTCTATGAAAAGGAAACCCAGGAGCTGCTCCGGGAGCTGAATTCCAGCAACCAGAAGCTGATCCGTTTCAGCTTTTTCCTTAACTGCTTTGGGAAAACGAAAAAGGAGCTGGCGGATCTGGAGGGTCAGGTAAACGGTCTTGCAGAGCAGGCAAACTGCGAGCTGATCCCTCTTACCTACAATCAGGAGCAGGGCATGACTGCCTGTACCCCGCTGGGGATCAACCTGACAGAGATGGGTGAGACCTTCAACACCAACTGCGCCGCAATCCTCATTCCCTTCCACACACAGGAGCTATTCACCAGATCCTAGGCCCTCTATTACGGCCTGAATGCGGAAACCGGAAACATGGTCATGGCAGACCGGAAGCTTCTGCGCACGCCAAACGGCGTTATTCTGGGCACTCCCGGAAGCGGCAAGAGCTTTGCCGCCAAGCGGGAGCTGCTGGGGAGCTTTCTTGTAACCACGGACGACATCCTTGTGGCCGATCCGGAAGGGGAATACTTCCCGCTGGTGAAGGCCTTGGGCGGACAGGTGATCCGGCTTGCCACCAATTCAAAAGATTTCCTGAACCCGCTGGATATCGACGCCTCCAGCGAAAATGACGAGGAAGCCATGCGGATGAAGGCCGACTTTGTGATCACCCTTGTGGACATGATCGCCGGAGGGGAAAGGGGTCTGGAGAATGACGAAAAGGGCATCATCGATGCCTGTCTCCGTGACCTCTATGCCGCCTACTTTGCGGAACCGACACCGGAGCGGATGCCTCTGCTGGAAGATCTCTACAAAGCCCTGGCCGCTTACGAGCCGGAGGACATGCTGGATGCGGAGCTGGCCAAAGGTGCCAGGGCGAAAGCCGCCCATATCGCGGACAGCCTTCTCCTTTATGTCCAAGGTAGCCAGAACTATTTCAATCACCGCACCAACGTGGACATGAACAACCGGATCATCTGCTTCGACATCCGTGACCTCGGAAACCAGCTGAAGGAGCTGGGCATGCTGGTGGCCCAGGACGCGGTCTGGTCCAGGGTAGCGAAAAACCGGAGCCTCCAGAAGTCCACACGATACTACTGTGACGAATTCCACCTGCTCCTGCGGGAAAAGCAGACAGCAAAGTACATGGTGGAGATGTGGAAACGGTTCCGGAAATGGGGCGGCATCCCCAC
>CAMNLO010000224.1 GCA_946543095.1 uncultured bacterium | reverse complement strand
CCGGGCGTACTTATTGGGATTGTGGAGGAAATCCACCACCTCCACCAGGCTCTCCTTCGCCTCGTCTTCACCCGCCACATCCAGGAAGGTCACCCCCGTGTTCTTCTCACCGTACATTTTGGCGTTGGATTTCCCCACGCCCATAAAGCCGCCTCTCCCCATCCTTCGAAACAGCAAAGACAAAAGCCCCCACATCAAAAGTACCGGAAGGATGTAGGAGAGCAGGAAGGAGATGATAAGCCCCGAGGAATCCGGCACATCTCCGGCCACCTCCACTCCCTTTTCCAGCAGCCTGGCAGTCAGGGTGTCGTCATCCTCCACCTTGCCGGTGTAATAGGTCATGCTCGCCCCGCCGTAAAAATAGGGAGCGGCTACGGGCTGTGCGTTCACCGGGGTGATCTCAATGGAATCGGATTTGATCTTGACGCTCTGGATCTCTCCCTTCTCCAGCATTGCTATGAATTCGGAATAGGTGATCTCCCGGGAGGTGGCTCCGTTTACTTCCCTCATAAAATAGCTGACCAGAAGCAGCATGACCATGGTGGAGATCAGGATCAGGATCATATTGTTCCGGAACGGCCCTCTGCCTCCGTTTCCTCCCCCCTGGCCTCCCCGCTGGCTTCCTCCTTCACCCCTCTCGCCTCCGTGGGAATCCTGGGAGCTACCGGGGATCTCAAAGCGGGTGATCCATTGTTTCAATAATGATAATGCTTTCAATAGAATACTTCCTTTCTTGCTGCGCTTCCTATTAAATCAAATATATGTTCGTTAGTCAATATGCTTTTCGAATATATTTTCGAAAAAGCTCTTGCAATTTGAAGCAACTATTTGTATTATATCATATAGAGGCATCGTATTTGTGATATAATCATATATCATCATTGATCGGCGGCTGCATCAGGTCTGCATATCATATGAAGCATGGTCTTGTTGAACGCGGGCCATGTGCAGCTTTTCCATACGTGGTTTGCGGCCTTTTGCGGAGAGGTATATTTATGTCCGGGTACGGAAAACGGAGAAAACGGAAAGGATAATCTGATTTATGGTCAAGTATGTATTTGTAACGGGAGGCGTGGTCTCAGGTCTGGGAAAGGGGATCACCGCCGCTTCCCTGGGCCGGCTGCTGAAGGCCCGGGGTTATAAAGTCACCATGCAGAAGCTGGATCCCTATCTGAACATCGATCCCGGCACCATGAACCCCATTCAGCACGGCGAGGTGTTCGTCACGGATGACGGTGCGGAAACGGATCTGGATCTGGGACACTACGAACGCTTTATCGACGAATCCCTGAAGAAGAACGCCAATGTGACCACCGGTAAGGTGTACTGGGCCGTGCTTCAGAAGGAACGCAGGGGAGACTACGGCGGCGGGACCGTCCAGGTCATCCCACACATCACAAACGAGATCAAATCCCGGTTTTACCGGAACTATACCGATGATGAGATGCACATTGCCATCATCGAGGTCGGCGGCACCGTGGGGGATATCGAAGGACAGCCCTTCCTGGAGTCCATCCGCCAGTTCCAGCACGAGGTAGGACACGAAAACGCGGTGCTGATCCATGTGACCCTGATCCCCTATATCAAGGCCTCCCAGGAGTTAAAGACCAAGCCTACCCAGCAGAGCGTCAAGGAGCTTTTAAGCATCGGGATCCAGCCCGACATCATCGTCTGCCGCTCGGAGTATCCGCTGGAACAGAATCTGAAGGACAAGATCGCCATGTTCTGCAATGTGCCCTCCAATCACGTTTTGCAGAATCTGGATGTGGAATATCTGTATGAAGCGCCCCTCTCCATGGAAAAGGAGCAGCTGGCCCAGGCGGTGTGCGAATGCCTGAAGCTGGACTGCCCCGAGCCGGATCTGTCCGACTGGACCCATATGGTGGAGCAGCTGCGCAATCCCCAAAAAGAGGTCACTGTTGCTCTCGTAGGAAAATACATCAGCCTGCACGATGCCTATATCAGCGTGGTGGAGGCCCTGAAGCACGGCGGCATCGCCAACAGCGCCACGGTGGAGATCAAATGGGTGGATTCCGAGACCGTAACAAGGGAGAACGCGGGGGAATTGCTGGGAGATGTGTCCGGCATCCTGGTGCCCGGCGGCTTCGGAGACCGGGGGATCGAAGGCAAGATCCTGGCCATCGAATATGCAAGGAAGCATAACATTCCCTTCCTGGGGCTGTGCCTGGGAATGCAGCTTTCCATTGTGGAATTCGCCAGAAACGTGGTGGGCTATACAGATGCCCATTCCATTGAGATCGATCCTCATACCACCCATCCGGTGATCAATCTGATGCCGGATCAGAACGGGGTGGAGGACATCGGCGGGACCCTCAGGCTCGGTGCTTATCCCTGCGTTCTGGACAAGCGCTCCAGAGCCTATGCTCTTTATGGCGAGGAAGAGATCAGCGAGCGCCATCGCCACCGCTACGAGGTGAATAATGACTACAGAACCGTGCTGACGGAAAAAGGCATGCTGCTGTCAGGTCTTTCCCCCGACGGCAGGATCGTGGAAATGTGTGAACTCCCGGAGCATCCCTTCTTCATCGGGACCCAGGGGCATCCGGAGCTGAAGTCCAGACCCAACAGACCCCATCCCCTGTTCAGAGGCTTCATTGAGGCGGCTCTGAAGCAGCAGGAGGAGCAGGGTTAAGAAATGGCAAAGCAGTTTCTCCGGACAGCAGGCATATCACTCCTTCTGCTGTTGATCCTGAACGGCCTGTTCCTGGCATGGATGACCTTTTCCTACTCCATTCCCATGGATTCTCCGGTGGGAGAAAGGATCCGGGGACACGTGGGGGAATCCCTGTATGTTCTGCAGAACGATGAAAAATCACCCGTTTTTCGGAATCTGAAAAGCTACTGGGCTGATATCGGAAGCGACATGATCTGGATGAACTGCGCTGTGACCACCTCCGGGCACGGACTTTCCTCTGCTTTCCATGACGCGGTGGCCCTTATGCTCTGCACCGGGGAGACAAATCCGGACGACGAGATCGAGGACACCTATGAGACCCTGGTGTACGCCCTGTACTACCCGGACGCGGAGTTCACCCGCTATCAGCCCTATGCAAGGTACTGGATGCTGATCGTCGGCGTGATCAAGCTGCTGTTTATTTTCTATTCCATTGAGGAGATCCGGTATATCTTTTACTATGCCTGTCTCTTCCTGCTGATCCTTATTACCTGTCTTCTGCAGAAGCAGTTCGGCGCAAAGGGCGTGATCCCTTTTGCACTGGCCTGTGGACTCCGGGTTTTTCTGATGCATTCCATTTCCATCAGCACAATGCCGGACATTATCCTGACGCTTCTGTTCATGCTCTCAGTCCTCTGTTTCGCCGGGTCCGCGGCCTATGACCGGGCAGAGCCCTTTCTGTTTCTGGCCTTCGGCGCCCTTTCCTTCGCGGTGGGGCCTCTGGTGGCGCCCCTGCTGACTCTGGCCATGCCGCTGATCGTCAGCGTTTTGATGCGGGACAGGAAGGACCGGGAGCCCTCCTCCTGGATACAGCTCATCCACTGCAGTGTCCAGTGGGCAGCGGGATATGTGGGCTCGATCCTGATCAAACAGTGGCTGGCCCAGCTGGTCCTTCATTCCTCTGCGGAAAACGGCAGCAATCAGATGCTCATGTATATTGCTCCCGAAAGAGGCCTGATGGAGCGGATCAATATGCTGGGATACTGCTTTATGGGACTTCTGGATCCCTGGAATGTGAAGGTGCCGATCCTGATCCTTGCTTTTTTATTTCTGGGGTATTTGTTTCTGCGGAAGGGCTTTTCCCGATACGGCGGCTTTTTCCAGCTGCTCTTTCTGGCCTGCTACCCTCTGTTCTGGATCCTTGTGGTCACCCGCCATT
>CAMNLO010000223.1 GCA_946543095.1 uncultured bacterium | reverse complement strand
AAGCGTTGCCACGCGGAAAGGATCATTATGTCTAATCAGTTGGAAGCATTGGAACCCAAAGAGTTCTTTCACTTTTTCCGGGAGATCAGCAGGATCCCCAGAGGCTCCTACCATGTGGATGCCATCAGTGATTATCTGGTGGATTTCGCAAAGGAAAGGGGTCTGGAGGTCCATCAGGACGGGGAGAAAAATGTGATCATCATCAAGGAGGCCTCTGAGGGCTGTGAAAAGGCGGAACCTCTGATGCTCCAGGGCCATATGGATATGGTGGCAGTGAAGGAACAGGGATCTTCCCATGACCTTCTGAAGGACCCTTTGGATCTTTTTCTGGAGGGGGATCTTCTGGGAGCCAGGGAAACCAGCCTCGGCGGGGATGACGGCGTGGCCGTGGCCATGGGCCTTGCCTTTCTGGATGATGAGACCTTAAAGCATCCAAGGCTTGAGCTTGTGATCACCACCAATGAGGAAACGGGCATGGAAGGGGCCCATGCCATCGATATTTCCTGCTGCAGGTCACAGCGGATGATCAATCTGGATTCCGAGGACGAGGGGATCTTCCTGGCCGGCTGCGCGGGCGGCGTTAGGATGAACGGTTTTCTGGACATCAACCGGGAAAAGAAAACCGGCACAAAGCTGGAGATCTCAGTGGGAGGCCTTCTGGGAGGCCATTCCGGAGAGGAGATCATAAAGGGCCATGCCAATGCACTGATCCTGTCCGGCAGGATCATCAGACATCTCTGGAAGGCATTTGAGCTCCGGCTCACTGCCTTCGAAGGAGGCCAGGCGGACAATGTGATCCCCAGAGACGCAAAGCTCACCTTCCTTGCGGAGGATCAGGATCCGGCAAAGATCCGGGAGCTGGTGGAACAGCTGGAAAAAGACTACAGAGTGGAATGGGGCGCAAAGGATCCCGGGCTTTCCCTCACATTGGAGGCAGAGCAGGATAAGATCCATGCCGACTGCCTGACCAAGGAGAGCATGGAAGCCCTTTCCGCCATGCTGGTGTCTCTGCCCGACGGGGTCCAGGCCATGAGCCCCGATGTGGAGGGGCTGGTGGAAACCTCTTTGAACATGGGAACCGCATCCCTTCAGGAAAACCGGTTTCAGTTTGTATGTCTGATCCGCAGCTCCAAGGACCAGGCGAAATTCGAGGTCTTCAACAAGCTGGAAGCCATCCTGTCCCTGGCGGGAGGCAGGGCAGAGCAGGCATCTCCCTATCCCGGCTGGCAGTATCGCCCGGATTCGGCCCTCCGGAAGGAAATGGTGGAGCTGTACGAGGAGATAACGGGGAAGAAGGCTGAAGTCATGGCGATCCATGCAGGGCTGGAATGCGGCCTGTTCCAGGAAAAGAGACCGACCCTGGACTGCGTCTCCATCGGTCCCGATATGCAGGACATCCATACCGCCAGGGAAAGGCTTTCCGTTTCCTCCACGAAACGATGCTATGAATATGTCAGGGCCTTCATCGAAAGAAGCGCCGGGAAGTCAGAGTAATGTCCTTGCGCGAACCCATTGGATGGCGGTAAAATAATGATTTGGAGTTTTGGTCTTTTAAAAGGTTAAAGTAGGAGGGAACTATGGATAAACTGAATTATGCTGTGTTGGAACAATCCGGTTATCAGGGCTATCTTTTAAAGTCCGCACCTGAAAAGGTGATGCAGTTCGGTGAGGGCAATTTCCTCAGGGCCTTTGTGGATTACTGGTTTGATCTGTCCAATGAGAAGGCAGGCTGGAACGGGAAGGTCGTTCTGGTGCAGCCCATCGCCCAGGGGCTTACGGAGCTGATCAATGCCCAGGAGGGCCTTTATACCCTTTATCTGAGAGGCTCCGAAAAGGGAGAGAAGGTGGATGCGAAGCGGGTGATCTCCTCCGTATCCCGCTGCATCAATCCCTATCAGGACTGGAACGAGGTGCTGAAGCTGGCGGTCAGCGATGATCTGGAGATCGTGGTGAGCAACACCACGGAAGCCGGCATAGCCCATGATACGGAATCAGGATTCGATCAGACACCCCCCATTTCCTTCCCGGCAAAGCTGACCAGAGTCCTGTTTGAGCGCTACAAGGCGGGCAAGCCCGGACTGGTGATCCTTTCCTGCGAGCTCATCGACGACAACGGCAAGGAGCTGTTAAAGTGCGTCAATCAGTATATCGAAGACTGGGGCCTGGAAGAGGGCTTCAAAACCTGGGTAAATCAGGAAAATACCTTCTGCTCCACGCTGGTGGACAGGATCGTTCCCGGCCGGATCCGGGATGCGAAAGAGGTGGAGGAGCTGGAGAAGGCAAACGGCTATCATGACGAGCTCATCGATGTGGGAGAGGTCTTCGGCTTCTGGGCCATTGAAGGGCCTGCGGAGCTGACGGATAAGCTTCCCTTCCACAAGGCCGGACTGGATGCCCATGTGCAGGTGGTGCCCAATGTGACCCCCTTCAAGCACAGAAAGGTGCGCATCTTAAACGGCGCCCACACGGGCTTTGTGCTGGGCTCCTATCTGGCAGGCTTCGATATCGTAAGAGACTGCATGAACGACGACACCATCCGGGGCTTTATGAATAAGCTGCTGGACGAAGAGGTGATCCCCACCCTGAAAAAGGAACTGGACGAGACGGATCTGAAAAAATTCGCAGGCTCCGTCCAGGACCGTTTCAATAATCCCTTTGTGAACCACGAGCTCATGAGTATTTCCTTGAATTCAACCTCCAAGTGGAAGGCCAGGGATCTTCCCAGCTTCTTAGACTATGTGGAGGAGAATAAGGCGCTTCCCACCTGTCTTACCATGAGCCTGGCGGCCTATATCGCCTTTTATTCCAATGAGATCCAGGAGAGGACTACGGACGGCCTGATCTGCAGGCGTCCCGCGGGGAACACCTACAAGATCCAGGATGACGCCTGGGCCCTGGATTTCTATTATGACCATAGAAATGACGACGCAAAGGCTTTGGTCCACGCCGTTTTGACCAATGAAAGAATGTGGGATCAGGATCTGACCAAGATCGACGGCCTGGAGGATAAGGTTGTGGAGAATCTTACCCTGATCCGTGAGAAGGGCGCAAAGGCCGCCTTCGGAACCTGCCTGTAAAGCACCGGGAAAGGAAAAACTATGGCGAAATACATCAGGATTTCTCCGAAGGACAATGTGGCGGTGGCTTTGTCTCCCATTCCGAAGGGAGAGAAGATCGACCTGGAGGGTGTGGCGGTTAAAGCTCTGGAAGAGGTGCCCCAGGGACATAAGATCGCCCTGAAGGATTTTGCCGAAGGGGATGAGATCATCAAATACGGCTTCCCCATCGGCCATTGCACCAAGGCATCCCCGAAGGGCAGCTGGATGCACACCCACAATGTGAAGACCAATCTGGAAGGGGAGATGGAGTACACCTACGAGCCGAAGGTATGCCCCGTTACTCCTGTGGCGCCGGAAAGCTTTCAGGGCTATCGCAGAAAGGACGGAAGAGCCGCGATCCGCAACGAGCTCTGGATCATCCCCACGGTGGGCTGCGTCAATGACGTAGCCAAAAAGCTGGTTTCAGACAATCAGGATCTGGTGCAGGGCTCCATCGACGGCTTATACGCCTTTCCCCACCCCTACGGCTGCTCCCAGACAGGTAAAGACCACGCCCAGACAAGAAAGCTTCTGGCGGCTTTGGTGCGTCATCCCAATGCGGGCGGTGTCCTGGTCCTGTCCCTTGGCTGCGAGAACCTGACCCATGAGCAGTTTCTGGAGGAGCTTGGGGAGTATGATCCTGACAGGGTGAAATTCTTAACCTGTCAGGAGGTGGAGGATGAATTCGAAGCCGGCAGAGCACTGCTTTCTGAGCTTGCGGAATATGCGGGGCAGTTTACAAGAGAAAGCATCCCG
>CAMNLO010000222.1 GCA_946543095.1 uncultured bacterium | reverse complement strand
CTCGTCTCAAATTGGTGTGTGAAAAATCGGCATATCAATGCGATTTTTCACACTAGCCTCCATGACGGACATCATCCTCTCGTGCTGCTTTTTTCGATGGCTTCCCAGAGCCCGTTGATGTAGGCGGCGCCCAGGGCCCTGTCATAGAGGCCGTAGCCGGGCATGGCCACCTCGTCCCAGATCATGCGTCCGTGGTCCGGGCGGATGGGGCCGTCGAAGCCGATGTCATACAATGCCTTTACGATCTCATACATATCGAAGCTGCCGTCGGAGGAAAGATGGGCGGCTTCCTCGAAATCATCCCGTGAATTGAATTTCAGGTTCCGAACATGGGCGAAGTGGACCCTGCCCTTTAAGGAGCGGATCATCCCCGGCAGATCGTTATCGGGGTTCGTGCCGTAGGAGCCGGAGCAGAAGGTCACGCCGTTGTGGGGATCGTCCACCATCTTCATCATGCGCTGGATGTTTTCCTGGTTGATGATGATGCGGGGCAATCCGAAGACGCTCCAGGCGGGATCGTCGGGATGGATGGCCATTTTGATATCGTACTGGTTGCACACCGGCATGATCCGCTCCAGGAAATACTTCAGGTTTTCGAAGAGCTTCTCGTCGTCCACGTCCTTGTAGCGCTCAAAGAGCTCCTTCACGTGTGCCAGCCGCTCCGGCTCCCAGCCGGGCATCACCATGCCGTTGGTGTCTCCCGCGATGGAGTCGAACATCTTCTCGGGATCCAGGGCGTCCACAGCCTTCTGGGTGTAGGCCAGGACCGTGGAGCCGTCGGGCCGGACTCTTGCCAGCTCGGTCCTGGTCCAGTCGAAGACGGGCATGAAATTGTAGCAGACCATGGTGATGCCTTCTTCACCCAGGCGCTTTAAGGTCTCGATGTAATTGTCGATGTACTGCTCCCTGTCCGGGGAGCCGATCTTAATGGAGTCATGGATATTGACGCTCTCGATGCCGGAGATGTGCAGCCCCGCTGCCTCCACCTCCTCCTTGATGGCCCGGATCCGCTCCGAGGGCCAGAGCTCCCCGGCGGGGATGTCGTAAAGGGTGGTGATGATGCCCGTCAGACCGGGGATCTGGCGGATCTGCTTTAATTTCACGGTATCAAAGCCAGTACCGTACCAGCGGAATGTCATTTCCATAGGGCGGTTTCTCCTTTTCGTCTCTTGTTTACTTCTATTGTTGATTTCCCTTATTTACGCCTCTTGTTTGCTTCTACTCTTCTGCTGTTTATTTATTTCTCTTATTCTCGTCTCTGCTTTATTTATTCCTGTTTATTTTGTCTCGTTTCTGCTTTTGGTTTACATAACTCTAAATATTTGCGCACAAACTCTAAGCTATGCGCCGTTTTTCTATTTCCGCGGCTTCCGTCCGGCTGTTTCAACTCTCCTTCAGCTTCTCCCGCACAAACTCCGCGAACTCTTTCCTTTTCTTTTCCAATATCCGGTTGGTTAAGATATAGCCCCTGCCGCTCTCCGTGTGGAGCATGACCAGAGTGGGCTTTTCCGTCATGCCCTTAAAGTCGCTCCACAGGAGCATTTCCTTCGCATGCTCCGTCTCCACAAGCACCCCCTCATCCCCGAAGGAAAGGGTCAGCTCCTCTGTGTTCCCCTTCAGCAGCTGCGCGGAGGAAACGTACAGCATGAGGGGCTGGAACACCGTAAACAGCAGGAAGAACATCAGCATGGCTCCCCGCTGCCAGTCCAGGGCCGTTTTCCATAAGGAGATGATCAGCGCCAGGGAGCCGGCGATGCAGCATACGTTCACAATAGAGGTGTAGGAAGCGTATGCGTAGTACATCCGCGCCTGCCAGAGGTCGGAAGGGCGGGGGGTGTAGGTGAAGGTGTATTTCCGGCTCATTGTTATTTCACTTCATCAGCCCCGGCAGGAACATACTGAAGGCCGGCACGAAGGTGATGAGCAAAAGCGTGATGAGCATGCAGAGGTAGAAGGGCAGCGTGGCCTTCACTACCTTTTCCATGGGCAGCTTGCTGACCGCGGATCCGATAAAGAGCACGGCTCCCACGGGAGGCGTCAAAAGTCCGATGCCGCAGTTTAAGACCATGATGATTCCGAACTGGATGGGATCGATGCCGATGGCCGTGGCAATGGGCAGCAGAATGGGTGTGGCGATCAGAATGATGGGGGCCATATCCATGATGCAGCCTAAGAACAGCAGGATCAGATCCACCAGGATGGCGATCACATAAGGATTGGAGCTCACGCCGATGATGGCCTTGGCCGCAAGATCCGGCACATGGAGCCTGGTGAGACAGTTGCCGAACACAGCGCTGGTGGCGATGAGGATCAGCACGATGGAGAGGGTCTCCACGCACTCTTCCAGAGCTTTCCACACGCCCTTCCAGTCGATGCCCCTGTAGATGAACACGGAAACGATCAGGCTGTAGATAACGGCGATGGCAGCGGACTCTGTGGCCGTGAACACGCCGCCGACCACACCCACCACCACGATGATGATGGCTGCCAGGGCCCAGAAGGAAATGCTGAACTGCTTCAGAAGAACCTTGACGGAGAACTTATCGCCCTTGGGATAATTGCGCTTCTTAGAGATAATGTAACTTCCGATCATCAGGGAGCCGGCCAGTACTGCGCCGGGGATATACCCCGCAAGGAACAGGGCGCCCACGGAGACGCCGCCCGCACTCATGGCGTAAATGACCATGTTGTGGGAAGGAGGCACCAGAAGGCCCTCGCAGGAGCTGGTGATGGTGACGGCGGTGGCGAAATCCTTATCGTAGCCCTGGTCCGCCATCATGGGGATCAGGATAGAGCCTAAGGAGGCCGTGTCCGCGGCTGCGGAGCCGGAGATGCCGCCGAAGAAATAGGAAGCCACGATGTTCACCATGGCCATGCCGCCGGTCATCCAGCCCACGCAGGCATTGGCCAGGTCTATCAGCTTTTCGGATATGCCCCCCTTCCCCATGAGAACACCCATGGTGATAAAGAAGGGAACCGCCATCAAAGAGAAGGAGCTGATGCCCTTCACCATAAACTGGCACAAAGTGGAAAGATTCAGTCCGTCCGCCATCAGGCAGAGCACGGAGGAAATGGCCACCGCGTAGGCGATGGGGAACCGTAAGATGATCATGATCAGGAAGCTGACCAGAAGGATCGTGATCCCAGCGGAATTAACAGCCATTATTTCACCTCCTCTTCTGCAGCCTCAGCGGTTTTCTCTTCGGCCTTCGCTTCTTCGGGAACGAAAAAGGCTTTGATATGGTTATAGATGGCTTCCAGCTCGAAGACCACCATGGCGATCCCCGCCAGGGGAACCGGGAAATACATCCAGAAGCGGGACAGCCAGGGCATGCTCTCGTAATTGCCCCTGGCGCCGATCTGCTGGGCATATTGCCAGCCCTGGAAGATCATGATGAAGGCCAGGATCAGCACGGCGATATCCGCCAGAAGATCCAGCACCATGATAAGTTTTTTCGGAAGATAACGGTCGAAGGCGGTCATGCGGATATGGGCGCCTCTGCGGATGGCAAGGGCCGCGGAGAGCACCGCCATATAGGACATCAGCGTCAGCACCACCTGCTCTGTCCAGGAGGGATCCGGAATGAAAGGAACATAGCGTCCCGCCACCTGGAAGGCAACGATCAGGATATCGGCGATAAGAAGCAGCTTGCAGACCACCGCCGTGAACTTGTAGACCGCATCGTAAATGGGCTTGATACGGTCCAGTTTTTCAAATACAGCAGGCATTGGATACCCCCTTTCCTTCACCCGTCAAATGTCTGCTCGTGCAAGAACGGCAGCCGTTTTCCGGGTCAGTGCTGCAAAAAGGGCTCAGGACCCTGAGTCCTGAGCCCTCACTTAGAGTTTGAGCTA
>CAMNLO010000221.1 GCA_946543095.1 uncultured bacterium | reverse complement strand
ATGGTCTCCACCATATGCACCGGGATGCGGATGGTCCTGGCCTGGTCCGCAATGGCGCGGGTGATGGCCTGACGGATCCACCAGGTGGCGTAGGTGGAGAACTTGAAGCCCTTGCCGTAGTCGAACTTTTCCACCGCCTTGATGAGGCCCAGGTTTCCCTCCTGGATCAGGTCCAGAAACAGCATCCCTCTGCCCACATAACGCTTTGCGATGGACACCACCAGACGCAGATTCGCCTCGGCAAGCTTCTTTTTCGCCTCCTCGCCGATGCGCATGATCTCCTTTTCCTTCTCAAGCTGCTGCTCCATGGCAGCCTTCTTCGCGCCTGTGGCAGTCTTTAACTCCGTCACGATACGGGTCACGTTCTTTTCCGCCTGAATGCCTTCCTCCATCTGGCGGGCCAGCTCTATCTCCTCATCCCCCTTTAACAGCGGGACCTTCCCGATCTCTTTTAAATACATACGGACCGGATCTTCGATACTCACTCCATCAGGGACCGTCAGATCGATGTTTTCCACATCCACCTCTTCCTCAGCCCCCAGCAGGATGTCCTCATCCTCCATCAGGTCGTCTTCTTCCTCCTCGGTGCGGAGGATATCGATATTGTTCTTTTCCAGAAGATCATAGACCTTTGCCAGATCGTCATCATCCAGCTGCATCTCGGCGACCATATCCAGGATCTCCTGGTAGTCCACCACATTCTTCTTCTTTTCCGCCATGACCAGAAGATCCTTGATCTTTTCTTCCAGCCGTGTCTGCAGTGATTCGTCCATAATCCTCCTTCCATGCCGCAATGCGGCGCCAGTGGCAACAGTGCTCCTCTATTCTATGGCAGCGATCTCTTTTTCCAACCCGGCGATCACATTCCTGATCTCCACCACCCTGCCGATGTCAAGGTCTTCGGAATGCTTCTCAAGACTGTGCTGCTTGACCGCACGGATCATCTCAAACAGGACCTTCTTTCTGTCCGCGTCCCATTCGTACTCTTCCGCAGGGGTAGAGAAAAGCCCTGCAGCATACTCGCCGGTCTCCTCATCCAGCTCGCCAACTATATTATTAAGGGAGAGTTTATCCTTCCCTAAAGCAAAGATCAAAGCCGCCAGCTCTCCCGTAGGGGGAACGGTAAAATCCTCCGGGGACAGATATTTGACGGCGATATCAAGACTCTCCGGCTCCTCGAAGAACCGGCGCAGCAGAAGCTTTTCGGAGGTGCCCTCCTTCTTTGCCTTCTCCCTGGCCCGTTCCTGACTTGTGACCACCGGAGCCCGTATGGCCCTCAACTGCTCTCTTCCTGCCAGCTCCGCAACTTTGCCCTTTAACGCCCCGGGATCTATACCATAGGTGGAAGCTACAGAGCTCAGATAATTGTCACGTTCAATGGCGTCTTCAAAACGCAGAAGCTTTGCTGCCGTTTCGGAAGCGAACCGGGTCCTGGCAGCCGGATCCCTCCGGTCTATGGTCTCGTAGAGGCTTCTGACCTCAAACAGAAACAGATTCTCCGCATCCAGGATCCGTTTCTCGTATTCCTCAGCCCCCAGATTCCGGACGAATTCATCCGGATCCTTGTAGGGCTTCAGGGAAATGATCTTGCCGGACATTCCGGCCTCCCTCAGGATCTCTCCCGCCCGGATGGCGGCTTTTGTGCCGGCGCCGTCCGAGTCATAGGCCAGATAGATGTCGGAATCATACTTTCGCAGAAGCGCTGCCTGTCCCGGCGTGAAGGCTGTGCCCAAAGAGGCCACCGCCTCCGTAAACCCGGCCTGATGCTGGGAGATCACGTCCATATAGCCCTCGCACAGGATAAAGCGCTTCTTTCTGGAGGCTCTGGCGAAATTCAGTCCGTAAAGGTTTCTGCTTTTATCAAAGACCGGGGATTCCTGGGAGTTTAAGTATTTCGGCTCTCCCTCACCCATGACCCTTCCGCCGAAGCCGATGACCCGGCCCGAAACATCCTGGATCGGAAACATCACCCGGTTCCAGAAATGGTCGTGGAGTCCCCATTTCTCGTCATATTTTGCCAGAGCGGCATCCCGGATCTCTGCATCCGTAAAGCCCTTCTCCTTCAGATATTTCACCAGATTGTCCCGGCCGCTTGCGGCAAAGCCGAGGCCGAAGCGGTGGATCGTATCCTGTGTGAGACCCCTGCGCTCCAGATAGGCCATTCCTTCCTTTCCCGCGGGAGCCCGCAGAAGATAGTAGAAGTACCTGGCAGCTTCCTTGTTGGCCGCAAAAAGCCGCTCTCTTTTCTTTTCCCTTTCCTTTGCCTTCCGGGAATAATTCAGCTCCGGCAGGGTAACGCCGGCCCGCTCTGCCAGCTGCCGGATGGCCTCCGGATAAGAGATATTCTCATATTCCTTGACAAACCAGAAGATATCTCCCCCCTTGCCGCAGCCAAAGCAGTGAAAGCTCTGACGGCCGGGAGAAACGGAAAAGGACGGGGTCTTCTCACTGTGAAAGGGGCACAGGCCCACATAGCCCGAGCCGCTTTTCTTCAGCTTGACATAGCTGCCGATGAGATCCACCACATCCAGGCGGTCCTTGATCTCCTCCAGTTTCTCTTCAGGATAAAACATGTTTTATATCACCCAGGATTTCGGAATATTCAGCTCTGTGTAGGTGTGGATGGCAAACCGGTCCGACATGGCGGCCACATAATCACAGATCACCCGTTCCTTTTCCTCGCCCCTTTCAAGCAGCAGCAGGAAATCCTCCGGCAGTTCCTCCGTATGGGCGCAAAAGTGCTCATATAGCGCTTTCACAAGGCCCTCTGCCCTGCCCTCCTCCCCCTTTGCCACGGGATTCGTGTAGACATTGTCGAACATAAAGGTCCGAAAGCTCTGCATTGCAGAATAGATCTCCTCCGACATGGCGATATCACCGGCTGCGATACTGGTGGTGATAATATCATGCACAAAGGTGCCAAGACGCTCGTTGCAGGTGCAGCCCAGCTTCTTTGAAAGCTCCTCCGGAATATCCTGCTCTGTAAGGATCCCTGCCCGCAGGGCATCATCCATATCATGATGGATATAGGCGATCTTGTCGGACAGACGGACCACCTTCCCCTCCAGAGTGCTTGGGGTGGAGGACATCTGATGATTCAAGATGCCGTCTTTGGTTTCCCAGGTCAGATTCAGACCCTTCCCCCGCTTTTCCAGAAGCTCCACGGTCCGCACGCTCTGCTCGTTATGGCGGAAGCCCAAAGGGCATACGGCGTTTAACGCCCGCTCCCCCGCATGTCCGAAGGGCGTATGCCCCAGATCATGTCCCAGGGCAATGGCTTCCACCAGCTCTTCATTGAGCTTTAAAGCCTTGGCGATGGTCCTAGCATTCTGGGAAACCTCAAGAGTGTGGGTCAGTCTGGTACGGTAATGATCCCCCTGCGGGGACAGAAACACCTGAGTCTTATCCTTCAGCCTGCGAAAGGCCTTGGAATGGAGGATACGGTCCCTGTCTCTCTGGAATGCCGTGCGGATATCGCACTCCTCTTCAGGATTCTTTCTGCCTCTGGAATAGCGGCTGAAAGAGGCCTTGGGGGAAAGGTATTCCAGCTCCTGCTCCTCTAATCTCTCTCTGATCAGCAATGGCTCACACCTCCACAAAGATAGTTATTCGCTGTCAGGGACGGAATTCCTTTTTCGGATTTGCAGCTATTCGGAAACCAGCGAATTTTAAAGGGCTTATGAGACGAATGCATGCATTTTGCGATTCCCGGACCCGGATTCTGAATCGTTACCCGGATTTTTGAGAATACATCTGCTGAGATGAATCAGGCAGGGGAAAAGCCCCCTGCCCTTTTATATGCGCATGTTATTTTTTCTTATCAGATTTCGGATCAGACGATCCCCTGGGCTTTCATAGCCTCCGCCACCTTTAAGAAGCCGGCGATATTGGCTCCTG
>CAMNLO010000220.1 GCA_946543095.1 uncultured bacterium | reverse complement strand
GGCGGCTGCGAGATCGTGGATGAGGTGGAGACATTGGCCATCGAGCGTGCAAAGAAGCTCTTTTCCTGCACCTATGCCAATGTGCAGCCCCATTCCGGAGCCCAGGCCAATTTCGCCGTGCAGTTCGCCATCTGTGAGCCCGGGGACACCATCATGGGCATGAGCCTGGACCACGGCGGCCATCTGACCCACGGGTCTCCCGTGAATGTGTCCGGGAAATACTTTAACGTGGTGAGCTACGGCGTAAACGACGAAGGCTTTCTGGACTATGACGAGATGGAAAAGAAGGCCCTTGCCTGCAAGCCGAAAATGATCATCGCGGGCGCCTCCGCCTATTGCAGGACCCTGGATTTCAAGCGGTTCAGAGAAGTGGCGGACAAGGTGGGCGCCGTACTGATGGTGGATATGGCCCATATCGCGGGCCTTGTGGCGGCCGGGCTTCATCCAAGCCCCATCCCCTATGCGGATGTGGTCACCACCACCACCCATAAGACGCTGCGCGGGCCCAGAGGCGGGCTGATCCTTGCCAGCGCCGAGGCCCAGGAAAAATACAATTTCAACAAGGCCATTTTCCCCGGCACCCAGGGCGGCCCCCTGATGCACGTCATCGCAGGGAAGGCAGTGTGCTTCAAGGAAGCTCTGGAGCCCTCCTTCAAGGTCTATCAGCAGGGGATCCTGGACAATGCCCAGGCCCTTTGCAAGGGACTGAAGGAGCGGGGGGTGCAGATCGTCTCCGGCGGCACGGACAACCATCTGATGCTGATGGATCTGACGAATTTCGGCCTGACCGGCAAGGCGGTGGAGAAGCTTCTGGATTCCGCCAATATCACAGCCAATAAGAACACTATCCCCAATGATCCCCAGAAGCCCTTTGTTACCAGCGGCATCCGTCTGGGGACTCCGGCGGTGACCTCCAGAGGTCTTACGCCTGCGGATCTGGACCGGGTGGCGGAAGCCATCGCGCTGGTGGTGAAAGGCGGCGAGGGCGCTGTTCCGGAGGCGAAGGCCATTGTGAAGGAACTGACGGACAAGTATCCGCTGCAGTAAACAGTTAACATAACATCGAGAGAAGGACTATGGCACTGGTAGAAGACGACAGGATCAAAACTCCGGTTCCGAAGCCGGAGCTCTTATATGAACCTCTCCTTGACGGGGTGCGGGTGGATAAGGTCATCGGCGTTGTTTCCGGCAAAGGAGGCGTGGGGAAATCCCTGGTGACCTCCATGCTGGCGGTGGAGGCAAGGCGCCTTGGAAAGGGCACGGCCATCCTGGATGCGGACATCACAGGCCCCTCCATTCCGAAAAGCTTTGGATTGACCGGCTTTATCGAGGCTCAGGGGGAATCTATCCTGCCCATGAAGAGCCGCACCGGGATCCAGGTGGTGAGCACCAATTTCTTTCTGCCGGAGGAGACGGAGCCCGTGATCTGGCGGGGGCCCATCCTGGCGGGGACCGTGAAGCAGTTCTGGGGAGAGACCCTCTGGGAGGATGTGGACCTGATGCTGGTGGATATGCCTCCCGGCACCGGGGATGTGCCGTTAACGGTGTTCCAGTCCCTGCCCCTTGCGGGGATCATCATCGTCACCACCCCTCAGGAGCTGGTGAGCATGATCGTGAAAAAGGCTGTGAACATGGCGGGGCAGATGGATGTGCCGGTGCTGGGGATCGTGGAGAACATGGCTTCCTTTACCTGCCCGGACTGCGGGAAGACCCATTATCTCTTCGGAAAGAGCAGGGTGGGAGAGATCGCGGAGGCATATGGCATCCAATACGCCATCAGTCTTCCCATGGATCCGAAGGTGACCGAACTGGTCGATCAGGGCAGGATCGAAGAATACGAGAGCAAACCATTGGCCGGACTGGTCAAAGAACTGGTGTAATCAATAATAGGTGTTATCATGAAGAAGATCGCAATCTACGGCTACGGGAATATCGGCAACGGAGTGGCGCAGGTCATTGAGAAGAACGGTGAGATCATCGGGAAGCGCCTGGGAGAGCCGGTGGAGATCAAATATGTGCTGGACTTAAGGGACTTCCCCGGAGATTTCATGGAATCCAAAGTGGTCCATGATGTGGACACCATCGTAAGGGACCGGGAGATCGAGGTGGTGTGCGAGACCATGGGAGGCGTGGAGCCTGCCTTTACGTTCACAAAAAAAGCCCTGGAGGCCGGAAAGAGCGTCTGCACCTCCAATAAGGAGCTGGTGGCGGCAAAGGGCCCGGAGCTGTTAAGGATCGCGAAAGAGCACAGCTGCAGCTATCTCTTTGAGGCCAGCGTGGGGGGCGGCATTCCCATCATCCGTCCCATGAATTCTTCCCTTGTGCCTGAGGAGATCCGCTCCATCACGGGGATCTTAAACGGCACCACCAATTTTATGCTGACCCGGATGGCAAAGGACGGCGCGGACTATGAGCAGGTCCTTGCAAAGGCCCAGGAGCTGGGCTACGCGGAGCGCAATCCCGAGGCGGATGTGGAGGGAAAGGACGCAGCCAGAAAGATCGCGATCCTGGCCTCTTTGATGGCAGGAAAGACCTACCCGTATGAAAAGGTCATGACCAAGGGCATCACCAGGATCACCGCCCAGGATTTTGCCTATGCAAAGGCTCTGGGGATGCAGATCCGGCTTTTGGCCAATGCGAGAAGGAATGAGCAGGGGGAGGTCACAGCCTTTGTGGAGCCCTGCATGCTGCCCTCCGAGCACCCTCTTGCCGGTGTGGAAGGGGTGATGAACGCGGTCTATGTACAGGGGAATCTTCTGGGAGACACCATGTATTACGGAGCGGGAGCGGGAAAGCTGCCCACAGCCTCTGCCGTGGTCTCCGATGTGGTGGAGGCCCTCCGGAGCAAAAACAGGACCATTCCCGTGGTCTGGGAGGACAGCGAGGCCATGACCGGGGATCCCGCGGAGCTTCCTGCGGCATTTTTCCTCCGGGTGCCCCACGCATCCTACCGTGATCTCAGAAGAGCCTTACGGGAAATGGATCTGGTGGAGATCCCCGGAGTTTTGACCGAGGAAGTCGGTGTTCTGACCGAAACAGTCAGCCAGAATGAGCTGAAAAATAAAGTAAAGGATGTTATTTTTAAGAGTGTTTTACGTGTGGAAGGATTGAAACAGCAGTGAGAAAGGTAGTGAAGTTCGGCGGCAGCTCCTTAGCCAGCGCCGCTCAGTTTATGAAATCCGCCGAGATCGTAAGAAGCGATCCGGAACGCCGCTTTGTGGTGCCCTCCGCTCCCGGGAAGCGCAATGCAAAGGATAAAAAAGTCACGGATATGCTCTATGCCGCCTATGATCTGGCGGTGGAGGGGAAAAGCTTTAAGAAGCAGCTGCAGGAGATCAGAAACCGGTATGAGGAGATCATCTCAGGGCTGGGCCTTCTGCTTTCCCTGGAGAGTGAATTCAAAAAGATCTCGGAGAATTTCAAGAATCTCATCGGCAGGGATTACGCGGCCTCCAGAGGCGAGTATTTAAACGGACTGATCCTTTCCCATTATCTGAAGTTTCCCTTTGTGGATGCCGCGGAAGTGGTGTGCTTTAACGAGAAGGGGGAATTCGATCATGAAAAGACGAATAACCTCATGTCCGAGAGGCTCTCGAAAATGGACACTGCAGTGATCCCCGGGTTTTACGGGGCAATGCCCGACGGCAGCATTAAGACCTTTTCCAGAGGAGGCTCCGATATCACGGGTTCCATCGTGGCCAGGGCCGTCAGGGCGGATGTGTACGAGAACTGGACGGATGTGTCCGGCTTTAAGGTGGCGGATCCCAGGATCATCGAGGACCCGGTGGGGATCGAGATGATCACCTATAAGGAATTGAGAGAGCTTTCCTATATGGGGGCTTCGGTGCTTCATGAGGAGTCCATCTTTCCCGTGCGCAGGGAGGGGATCCCGATCAATATCCG
>CAMNLO010000219.1 GCA_946543095.1 uncultured bacterium | reverse complement strand
CTCATCGGCAATATGGCAGGCAGGCTCACCGTGGCCGCCATTACGGATATGGACCAGCCCCTGGGATATGCCATCGGAAACGCCCTGGAGGTAAAAGAAGCCATTGAGACCCTTAAGGGGAAAGGACCGAAGGACTTTACGGAGCTCTGCCTGACGCTGGGGAGCCTGATGCTGGTGGCGGGAGGTCTTTGCGAAGAGGAGAGCGAAGCCAGGGGGAAACTGGAAGAGTCCATAAAAACCGGGAAAGCCTTAGAGCAGCTGATCCGGTTTGTGAAAGCCCAGGGAGGAGATCCCGAGGCCATCCGGCATCCGGACAGGCTGCCCCGGGCAAAACGCCTGGTGGAGCTTCGGGCAGAGGAGTCCGGCTATATCCGGAAGCTGGTCTGCGACGAGATCGGCATCTGCTCCATGATGCTGGGAGGGGGCAGAGAGAAGAAGGAGGATGTCATCGACCCGGCGGTGGGGATCCTGCTGAAAAAGAAGGTCTGCGACCGTGTGGAAGCGGGGGATGTTATTGCGGTTCTGCACGTGAATGATGAGAAGAACCTGGAAGAGGTGAAGAAGCGCTTCCTGAAGGCGGTGGAGATCAGCGGGAACAGACCGAAGGCAAGGCCCTTTATTCATGAGATTGTAAAATAATCGTATCGATTCAGTCATTGCTATCCGGCGCGATCTATGTTAAAATTTTAACAACTACAATAATCATTTCCAAAAATGGAGGGTCATTATGGCAAGAAAAGTTGTACTTGCAGGCGCATGCCGCACCGCGATCGGAACCATGAACGGCGGACTCAGCACAGTTCCCGCACCGAAGCTTGGCGAGATCGTGATCAAGGAGAGCTTAAAGAGAGCCGGCATTAAGCCTGAAGATGTGGACGAGGTGTATATGGGCTGCGTGATCCAGGCAGGCACCGGCCAGAATCCGGCCAGACAGGCTGCTGTGAACGCAGGGATCCCTGTAGAGGTTCCGGCCACCACCATCAACGTGCTATGCGGCTCCGGTCTTCACTGTGTAAACCTCGCTGCGAAGCTGATCGCCATGGGCGATGCCGATATCATCGTGGCAGGTGGTATGGAGTCCATGTCCGGTGCTCCTTATCTGCTTGACAAGGCACGTACCGGTTATCGTATGGGCCACAGCATGATGTATGATTCCATGATCAAGGACGGCTTAACGGATGCCTTCGGCAACTATCACATGGGCATTACCGCCGAGAACGTGGCGGAAGACTGGAAGCTGACCAGGGAAGAGCTGGACAAGTTCGCTGCCTGGAGCCAGAACAAGTGCGAGAAGGCCATGGAAGAGGGCAAGTTCAAGGATGAGATCGTTCCCGTGGAGATCCCTCAGAAGAAGGGCGATCCCAAGATCTTTGACACAGATGAAGGCCCCAGGAAGGGTGTTACCGAGGAGAGCCTCGCGAAGTTAAAGCCCGCCTTCAAGAAGGACGGCGGCGTGGTCACAGCCGGCAACGCATCCGGTATCAACGACGGTGCAGCCTGCATCATCGTGATGAGCGAGGAGAAGGCGAAGGAGCTGGGCGTCGAGATCATGGGCACCTGGATCGGCGGCGAGCTGGCAGGCGTTGAGCCTCGCATCATGGGCATTGGCCCTGTGGCTTCCACTAGAAAGGTCATGGAGAAGACCGGCTACAAGATCGAGGACTTCGACCTGATCGAGGCCAACGAGGCCTTTGCTGCACAGTCTGTGGCAGTGGGCAAGGATCTGGGCTTTGATATGGATAAGTTAAATGTGAACGGCGGCGCCATTGCGCTGGGACATCCCGTGGGCTGCTCCGGTGCCAGGATCCTGGTCTCCCTTCTGTATGAAATGAAGAAGAGAGATGCCAAGAAGGGTCTTGCCACCCTTTGCGTCGGCGGCGGCATGGGTTGCTCCGCCATCGTGGAAAGAGACTGATCGTAATCCGGGCTTCCGGGGAGGAGTATTCCTCCCCGGAGGCTTATTTTTTGCAGCACAAACCCGGCAGGCGCTTTTGTGCTTTGCATGCAGCAGTATACAAAGACACTGACATCGAGTGGGGGATTGTTCTCCTGCTCGATTTTATGATTTTTACATCTCAGGCGGAGAAATCCCGTTTTTGCCTTCGGATGGATCATCCCATGCTCTCTGGTTAACATAACATTTTATGAAGTGTAATGTTATGTTAACTTTAATTATGAATACTGTTCTTTCATATAAGGATCACATGATGAAACTGCTTCTTCTGGACGGATATTCCCTGATCAACCGTGCATTCTACGGCCTGCCTCCCATGACAAACGGAGACGGCCTCCACACCAACGGGATCCTTGGCTTTTTCAATATCCTGTTCAAGCTTCTGGAGGAGGAAAAACCGGATTATCTGGCGGTGGCCCTGGACGTCCATGCCCCCACCTTCCGCCACCGGATGTTTGCGGAGTACAAGGGCACCAGGAAGCCCATGCCGGAGGACTTAAGAGAGCAGCTTCCCCTGCTTCGGGAAATGCTTCACAGCATGGATATCGCCGTTTTGGAAAAGGAAGGACTGGAGGCGGACGATATTCTGGGAACTCTGGCAAAGAGAGGTGCGGAAGATGGGATGGAGGTCACCATTGTTTCCGGGGACAGGGACCTTCTGCAGATCGCAGACGAGCATATCAAGATCAGCATCCCTAAGACAAAAGCCGGGCAGACCATTACGGAAAACTATTACGCCTCCGATGTAAAGGAAGCCCTGGGAGTCACACCCTCCGAGTTTATCGAGGTGAAAGCCCTCATGGGGGACACTGCGGATAATATACCCGGAGTGCCGAAGGTGGGACCCAAGACCGCCACAGAGCTGATCCGGGCCTATGGCTCCGTGGCCGGAGTCTATGAGAATCTGGAGCAGATCACAAAGGCCTCCGTGAAAAAGAATCTCTCGGAGAACCGTAAGCTGGCTGAGCTCAGCCTGCAGCTTGCCAGGATCAAAACAGACGGTGATGTGGAGCTGGATCTGGAAGCCGCCAGACTCAAAGACATTTCCCGGCTCCTCACCCCGGATGCCTATGCCTTCTGCAAGAGACTGGGGCTTCGCTCCACCTTTAAGCGTTTTGACGAAGCGGCAAAGGGGAACATCCGGGACAGGGTCAGAAAGCTGCGATATCTGAACAATGCTCAGGAAATCGAAGAGTATTTTGCAAATTTGAATGTTGAAAAATACTTTTCCTTCTCTATATACGGAGAACCCCGGGAGGGCATCGGTGCCTTTTGTGCCTCCCCGGAAGAAGCGGTGCTGATCCTGCTTCGGGAGGAGATGCTCAGCTGTCTGGTAAAGCAGCTAAGTTCTTTAATCTCACAGGGAAAGATCCTTGTGACTGTGGACGCAAAGCGGCTTTACGGACCGCTCCGGATAGACAGCACAGCTTCCGTGGTGGATCTTCTGATCGGTGCCTATCTGATCAATCCCTTAAAAAGCGACTACCGGGTGGATGATATCGCAAGGGAATACGCGGATGTTTCCATGGTGACCTATTATGAGCTCTTTAAGCATCTGACCCCCATGGAGGCTTACAGGCAGCAGAAGGAGAGCCTGGAGGGGTATCTGTTTGATGCCGTGAGCTCGGCACTTCTTGCGGTATCCCCCCTGCTTACAAGGCTTTATGAGCATTCCATGGAAAAGCTGTTTTATGAGATGGAAATGCCGCTGTCCCTGCTGCTCTCCAGAATGGAAGCAGAGGGCATTCGGGTGAAGCGGGAAGAATTGAAAGCCTATGGGGAAAGCCTTTCCGTCAGGATCCGGGAGCTGGAGGACAGTCTCCACGGCCAGCTGGGAGAAGACTGCAACTTAAACTCCACAAAGCAGCTGGGAGAGGTGTTGTTTGGGAAAATGAAGCTTCCCGGGGCGAAAAAGACGAAAACAGGCTATTCCACAGCGGCGGATATTCTGGAAAAG
>CAMNLO010000218.1 GCA_946543095.1 uncultured bacterium | reverse complement strand
GGAAAGGCGGCATTATGATGACAATGATCATGGATAATATGGGAACCATTCTGGTCTCCGCGGGGCTGATCGTTATGGTTTCTCTGATCCTTCGCTCCATGTGGAAAAAGAAAAAGAGCGGGATCTCCTCCTGCGGCTGCGGCTGCAGCTCCTGCCCCTCTTCGGGCATCTGCCACAAACAGTAAAGCATGTTTCGGGAGACGTAAGACCGTCTCCCTTTCCATTTTCGAACATTGAAAAATGGGAGTATTCCGTGTATCATAGAGAGGTAGGCTAAAACCTTTTTCCTTTGGGATTTCCGCTTGGCGCTATGATCACAAAAATCGCGTATGTGATCGTTGATCTGATCGCGATCATTGACATATTTATCGTGTTGAATGCCGTTTCCAGGGTGCAGAAGCCCTATGCGAAATGGTATAAAAAGACGCTTATCCTGGCAATTCCCGCCATTGCGGCCAATATCGTCATTGCAGTGGCTTCCAATGCCATGACGGCAAAGGTGGCCTATTGTTTCTATTATGCCTCCGTAGGATGGATCCTCTATCATCTGATGGGGTTTTTCCTGGTCTATACGGAGCATGAGGAGATCCTGGACAGGATCCGGATCCCGGCGGCCCTTCTGATGCTTGCGGATTCCGTTTCCATGTTTGCCAATCTCATCTTCGGCCATGTGTTTTCCGTGTTCGGAAAGGCGGTGGCCGCCCATGTGGTGTTTTACAAGGTCAGATTATATCCCGCCTTTTATTTTCATCTCGGATTAAGCTATACGGCGCTGTTCGCGGGCCTTGTCTTTGTGATCCTGGGAATGCTCACCAGCTATGACCTTTACCGGGTGAAATACATGATGATGCTGGGGGTGCTTTTGCTGGTGACGGGGTTAAACCTGGCCTATATGACCTTTAACCTGGTGCTGGATGCCTCCGTGATCTTCTATGCGGTGGCAGGGACCCTCATCTATTTCTGCACGGAGATCTTTGTACCCGGGGCCATTATGAATGTGGCCATCAGCAGGGCAGTGGACGCCATGAACGAGGGCCTTCTGCTCTTTGATATCAACGATAACTGCATCTATGCCAACAGCTTCTGCAAGACACGTTTCGATAAGGAGGAGGCCCCGGAGTTTGATTTCCGCACCGAGCCCATCGCTTCCGTGCTGCAGTCTCTTTCGGAGAGGAAGGAAGCCTTCGGCGAGACCGGATTTGTGCAGGAAAAGGGAGGGATAAAGCTTCACTACAAGATCAAATATGACGAACTGATCGGACGCACCTCCCATGTCATCGGTTCCTGTTTTCTGATCCAGGATGTGACGGAGGAGGTCCGGTATCTGGAGGTCATCAAGGAAGCCCAGATCGAAGCGAATAACGCCAATAACGCAAAGAGCGCCTTTCTGGCCAATATGTCCCATGAGATCCGTACACCCCTGAATTCGGTGCTGGGCATGAACGAGATGATCCTGCGCACCGCTTCTGACCCGGAGATCAGGGATTACGCGGAAAACATCAAGACCTCCGGCAACACGCTTCTGGCGCTGATCAATGATATCCTGGATTTCTCCAAGATCGAAGCCGGCAGGATGGATATGATTACCATGGAATACGATCCCCATCAGCTGCTCAGGGAATGCTATGAATTCTTTGAGCAGGGGGCAAAGGCCAAGGAGCTTTCCTTCCGATTCGACGTATCGGAGGCCCTCCCTGTCCGCCTGCGGGGGGATCTGATGCACATCAAGCAGATCATGACCAATATCATTTCCAATTCCATCAAGTACACGGACAAGGGCTCCATTTCCGTCAGGGCCGAAGGAAAGGCCCTGGAGGATCAGAAAAAATACGACCTGACCATTGTGGTCTCGGATACGGGCAGGGGGATCTCCACAGAAGACATGCCCTATCTGTTTGATTCCTTCAAGCGGGTCAACGAAAAGGAAAACGCTTCCATTCAGGGCACCGGTCTGGGACTGGCCATCGTGAAGCAGCTTCTGACCATGATGAACGGGGATGTTTTCATCACCAGCCGTGTGGGGGAGGGCACCACCTTCAGCATCCATCTTCCCCAGGAGATCGTGGACCCCACACCCGCGGGGGCTTTCATCGTCAAGCGCCAGCAACGCCACAGAAGATACCGGGAGCTATTCCACGCGCCGGAGGCCTCCATCCTGATCGTGGATGATTCGCCCATCAACCTGAAGGTGGTAAAGGCTCTTCTTTCGAAGCTGGAAACCGAAACAGACACGGCAAAGAGCGGGGATGAAGCCATAGAGATCTGCAGGGAGAAACGGTTCGATCTGATCCTGATGGATCACCGGATGCCCAATAAGGACGGGATCGAGACCTTTCAGGTGATCCGGGAACTGGAGACAAATAAAGAAACACCCGTTATTATGCTTACGGCCAATGCATACAGCGGGATAGAAGACCGGTACAGGGACCTTGGGTTTTCCGGCTATCTGGCAAAGCCCATCGATCCCCAGCAGCTGGAGGAATCTCTGCTGAAGCTTCTGCCGGCGGAAAAGGTCCACCTGGTCCAGGATATCGAAAAAGAAAAGCCCAGGGACTGATCCCTAGGCCAGGCGTTCCGTCTTATTCTCTTCCCTCTTTTCCAGCTTTTTCACAGCGCTTCCCAGCATCAGCTTGATGCGGTTCAACTGGTTCACTTCGCTGGCGCCGGGGTCGTAGTCGATGGCCACGATATTGGCTTCGGGATAACGGCGTCGGATCTCCTTGATGACTCCTTTTCCAACCACGTGGTTGGGAAGGCAGCCGAAGGGCTGGCAGCAGATGATATTGTCCGCCCCTTCATGGATCAGATCCAGCATTTCCCCGGTGAGGAACCAGCCTTCCCCGGTCTGGTTTCCGATGCTTACAATAGGAGAGGCGAATTCCGCCAGCTTCTCGATGGGAGAGATGCAGGTGAAATGCCTGCTGTTTTTATAGGCATCATTGGCAGGCTTGCGTAAGAACTCGATAAAACGGATCCCCCAGGAGGTGAGCCTTGCGGCTCTTCTTTTTGTGCCCAGATGAGCGGCCTTGAACTGCTGGTTGTAGAAGCTGTAGAGCAGAAAACCCACCAGCTCCGGCACCACGGCCTCGGCCCCTTCCTTTTCCAGAAGCTCCACCAGATGGTTGTTTCCGGCAGGGGCGTATTTCACAAGAATCTCCCCTACGATCCCCACCCGGGGCTTTTTCAGATGCTCATCAATGGGGATCCGGTCAAAATCCGCCACCATTTCCCTGCAGATCCGCCGGAAGCGGGAAAAGCTCTGATGCTTTGCGGAAAGGAATTCCCGGCAGATCCCAGTCCATTTTTCCCGGCAGCGGTCCGAAGCGCCCTGCTCCAGCTCATAGGGACGCATGCGGTAGAGGCATTTCATCACGATATCGCCGAAAATGGCGCCGAAGGCGGTCCTGGTCAGCATTTTTAAGGTCACCTTAAAGCCTGGATTCTGCTCCAGTCCCACCAGGTTTAAGGAGATCACGGGAATATGCGCCATCCCCGCTTTTTCCAGCGCCCTCCGGATAAAGCCGATATAATTGGTGGCTCTGCACCCCCCGCCGGTCTGGGACATGATCACGGCGGTCCTGTTCAGGTCATACTGGCCGCTTAAAAGGGCGTCCATGATCTGCCCCACCACCAGCATTGAAGGATAACAGGCGTCATTATTTACATACTGAAGGCCCACATCCACGGCGTGGCGGTTGTCATTGCCGAGGACCACGATATTATAGCCCATGGACAAAAAGGCGGGCTGCATGATATCGAAATGGATGGGGGAAAGCTGGGGACACAGAATCGTGTAGGTGTCCCGCATCTGTTTTGTAAAGCTGACCTTTTGAATGGCAGTAGAGCCCAGGGTCCTTGTCTTTTTCTGCTGCTGCCGGACCCGGAGGGCTGCGATGAGAGAGCGGATCCGGATCCTGGCGGCTCCC
>CAMNLO010000217.1 GCA_946543095.1 uncultured bacterium | reverse complement strand
GAGGAAACCAGGCTGATGCCGGGCTCCGCGATCAGCATGGTCTTCCCGGGATCAAAGCCCTTCTTCAGCTCCGATGCGATGGCGGAAAAATAATCGTCAAAGGAGGGCTTGTCCGGACGTCCGCCGAAAAAGCCGCCTCCCATGTCCACGTAGGAAAGCGCCAGGGAATACTCCCCGGCAATCCGCACAGCGGCCCTTGCAAGGGCTCTATAGATCTCAATGGTGCGGCTCTGGGTGGAGCGGTGCATATGAAGTCCCGCCACCCGGACAGCCGGCAGGTCCTTCAGTTTCCCGATGGTCCGGCCCAGCTCCCCGTTCTCGTAAGAAAACCCGAAATGGGAGGGGTCCTCCCCGGGCAGATGGATATTTGCCCGGATCCCCACGGAGACGGGGGAGGCTTCGGGATCTGATGCGTATTCCGCAAGCCAGTCAAGCTCCTGATGGGAATCGATGTTCACGATCCCTCCGGCCTTCAGAAGCCCAAAGAAAATGTCACGGTCCTTGGCGGGACCGTTGTGGATGATCTCCCGGTCCGCAAAGCCGATGCGGCGCACCAGGGCATACTCCGTCCCGCTCACCACCTCGGCCCGTAAGCCCTCTTTATGAAAGAAGGACAACAGCCAGGGCAGGGAGTTGGTCTTCACGGACCAGCCGATGGAACAGGCCGGGCCCCAGTGGTCGAAAAGGGCCTGCTTCAGGGCCTTTGTTTCCGCCTGAAGGGCGGCTTCGTCAATCTGGAAACAGGGAGTGTTTATCATGTGTTATGTTAACCGTTTCCTCTGTCTGAACAGTCAGAGATACGACGCCTTTGAGGTTACGCCAGGCCCCTTACCTGCATCAGTTCTCTGTAAAACTCAGCAATGACGCCTTCCCCGCCCTTTCTGCGGGAGACCCACTGGGCCAGGTTCAGGGCCTCGGGCCAGGCGTCCGCAGGGGCGCCCACAAAGCCTACAAGCTTCATGGCCGGAACATCATTCAGATCATTGCCGATGAACACGCATTTCTTCAAATCGTAGTCATGGGATTTGCAATAGACCTTAATGATGGCGGCTTTGTCGCTCATGCCGTGGAAAACCTCCAGGCCCAGCTTCTCCGCCCGCATCTCCACGATGGGGTTCACCTCTGTGGAGACGATGACCTGGGGGATCCCCAGCTCCTTGATGAGCCCCACCGCCAGTCCGTCGGAGCGGTTGCAGAGGGCAGATTCATGGCCATCGGAGCTGACCAGGACGTGGTTGTCCGTCATCACGCCGTCGAAATCGTAAAAGATGCAGTCTATCTGCGATAAATCCATCATAAGGGCTTCCTCCCGAATCAATTGGTTGATTCATTATAATGTAATCTCGCTGTGATAACAAGTTTATGCCATCTGCAGCAGATATTCCTCCCATTCGGCGCAGACTGTTTCGGGACTGACGCGGGAGCGCAGCTGCTTTGCCTCACTCCCGAGCTTTGCCGCGTATTCCGGGTCGGAAAGCAGCTTTTCCATGGCAACCGACAGGGAATAAACGTCTCCCACCGGAGTCAGGATCCCGTTTTCACCGCTTTTGATCACCTCCGCGGGGCCGCCGCAGGGGCAGTCCGTGGAGATGCAGGGAACCCCCATTACCATGGCTTCCAGAAGGGCGTTGGGCAGCCCTTCATAATCCGAGGAAAGCACAAAGAGGGACGCTTTTTTCAGTATCTCCTCCACATGGGAGGTGGGGGGATGGAGCCTGACCGCATCGGTCAGACCGTTTGCCTCGATATAACGGGTCAGCTGCCGGTATGTGTCCCCCTCCGGATCCGCGGCGCCGTAGAGATGCAGCCGGGGGAGCTGGGAACTCGCCGGATCTGCAGCAGCGATCCCTTCAGATCGTCCTGTGACATCCTGCTCCGAATGCGCTGCCGGGCTGCCGGGCTTTGGCTTCGTGCTTTGCAGCTTCGCGTTTCGAAGCAGCTTCTCAAAGGCCTGCACCAAAAGCAGCTGGTTCTTCTGGGCCGTGATCCTGCCTACGGAAACGATCACCGGAGCCTCATTCTCTCCCGGCCCCTCCCAGTCGGTCTGCAGAAACCGCTCCTCCACGGGATTCAGGATGACTTTGGAGCGCTTCGCAAATGTCTCTCCGAAAAACCGCTGCGCCTGCCCGGTCTGGAATACGCAGCCCGCCGCCTTTTGCACCATGATCCGGTTGGAGAGGAAATTCTTCAGCCCTGCGTAGTCCACTGCCGGGTCGTTGCGCACGGAGACCACTAGCGGGATCCTGCTGCCCAGAAGGGCGAAGGCCGCCCTGTAATTCGCCTTTTTCACGAAGGAGAGGACGAGGTCTGGCTGTTCTTCCGCAATCGCTTCCCGGAGCCGCTTCAGGCGGATATACGCATTCCTGAGGCGGCCGGGGGGTCCGCTATTCTTGCCGGCAATGAACCTGCCGGCGCATACAGCCGCCCCCTCTTCCTCAAGTCCTGCGTGGATCCGCCGCACTCCCTCCGGCAGCGGGTATTCCCGCTCCTCTTCCCACTCCGTGGCCAGGATCACCTGATGCCCTTTTTTCGCCAGGTATCCGGAGAGGATGCTTACCACCTTCTCCGCGCCGCCATAGCCCAGACTATTGATATGAATCAGAATTCTCATTCGTTAAATCTGCTTCCTTTCAGGGTGGCAGGACCATCCCTGTTTACTCTGCGCAGTCAGCCTCCCGGAACAAACCTCTCAACCTGCAGCCGGATGCGATATGTCCTCATTCTCTCAGCCTGCGGACTGATGCGATATGTCCTCAGCTCTCAGCCCGCACCACGAAGGCACCCAGCACATCCTCCGCTGTCATCAGAAGCCGCTTCTCCCACACCCTCAGGCCGTCATCCATCAGCGCCTCCTCCGGCTCTCTTTCATACTCCAGGATCAGATAGCCTCTGCCGATGAGAGAATGGCCGTCTGTGACCGCCCCGAGCCTGTCACCGGGGTGGATCCCGCAGCGCATCATCCGGAGAGAGATCCCTTCCGGAAAATCCAGTTCGTGATACTGGGGCACATACTCTACGATGCCCGGGGGCAGATCCAGAAACCGGATCAGGAGCCGGCGCTGTGTGCGGAGTTTGAAATCCCATCCGGCTTTTCCCGGGAGATCTGAAAAGCTGCCGGTGCCCCGCAGGAAACCATCCGGGGCCGGATTGCCGGCTGTGCCCCCGGATCCGGTCGAAGCCGTTTTGCCGAGTGTGCCCTCAGATCCTGCAGGAGCCATATCGCCGGCTATGCCCTCGAGTCCGGTCGGAGCCGTTTTGACGACTGTGCCCTCAGATCCTTCCAAAATCAGATTGCCGGTTGTGCTCTCAGGTCCGGGTGTCTGATCTGACCCGCACCGGGTCTGAAACCGGATGTACTCTTTCACCATATCCACTCCGGTGGCCAGAGGGGTGAACACATCATGGAGATAGTGGCCGGAGGGACGGCAGGAGACCTCGATGGGGAAGAATTCCGGTTTCCCTTCCCTGCTGCCCTCTCTCAGCATCAGATCCGCGTGGAACAGGGAATCCCGGATCCCCAGCGTCTCCGCGATCCTTGCCAGCAGTTCCTTTGCCGCTGCATTCAGTTCCTTGTCATATTCCGTAAAATAGCCCAGAGCCTGCCGGACAGGCTTCTTTGTATTCAGCTTTTTTCTGAGAAGAATCAGGGTAAACTCTCCGTCGATGACGGCGCCGTCCGCGCCGTATTCCCATCCGGGCACCTCTTCCTCCAGGATCAGGTCCTCGTTATCGCTTTCTGAAAGAAGCCTTCGCAGCTCCTCCATGCTCTCCACGGAAGACACACCTCTGCTTCCGGAGCCGAAGCGGGGCTTTAAGATCGCGGAGAAGTGCTCCTTTCCCTGCTCTTCCTGAGCTGTAAGCCGCGTCAGGATGCTGCATCCATCTCCCCCGCTGTTCTCCTTCCGGGAAGGATCTTCCGGCAGCCGGTT
>CAMNLO010000216.1 GCA_946543095.1 uncultured bacterium | reverse complement strand
TCATCTGATTAGCCAAGACCGTTTTCTTACGGCACAGGACCATATACGGATGCCTTCTTATGAACGTGAACAGCTGGCGGCAGGTGTGATCCGTTTCTACACGGCGACACCGCCTGTATCCCAGTGGCCATTTACCGGAAGCATCTTTGATATGGAGACCCGCAAAGAAATCGCCGCTATGATTGAAGATCCCGAAAAACTCTCCGGGCTGCTGGCCGGGATGGATACAGCGCTTGCCGGAGTCCCAGAAACAGACCCGCGATATCAGATGAGGGTTGATGCGCTTGCAGACCTTCACTCATATGCAGAAGGAACCTATACACTGTTTCCGCAGAGGAGGCAGGAACTTGCGATTCCCGATGCACGCCAGATGTCCCTGACAGATCTGTTTGAGATGAATGTCCCGGAGGGCGCGGTGCAGATTCAGTTGCCTGTTCAGGAAGGGACCGAACGCTTTACGGCAGCGCTGCCTGAAACGGAACGGTCTGAACACGCTTCAACAGAACAGCACAAAGCGGAAATATCCGGGATAGACACATCCGAAACAGAGCAGCCGGATGCTGCTCCGGATACCTCCTCCTGGGATTCCGTAACACAGGAGGCTGGAACAGATGCACCCCTGTCTGCAGAAGCTGCAGCCGAATACAATGCCCTGAAACAGGAGCATTCCTTCTCTCTGGTGGGCTTTGAACAGAACGGAAACTTTGAGTTTTACGGTGAGGATGCCCGTATCATCGCAGGTCTTTACGGCGAGGAGCCTTTGAAAAAGGAGTTTCCTGGCGGCACTGTGGACATGATCAGATTTGCAAGTGACCACTGGAAGCCTGAGCTCCAGTATCTATGGAGCAGGGGAAACAGTGTTTATCTTGCAGGAGAGAATGAGGACGGGACTCACTATGAAACTGCGAGCGTCTTTAAAGAGGATTTTCTCCCGATCAACTCAAGGCTCAGGATCTCCGACAGGGATTATAGGATTGACAGTGTCGATTTTGCAAACGGTACAGTATCCCTGCAGGATATGACCATGGCAAGGGAAGCCCGTTATCCCATCTTTCGCACGGAATCCGTTGAATATATCCGCTCCTTCTATGAGGAACAGTATCAGGATATTCCGGATCTTGAGACTGAAACAGAAACATCAGTCCTTGAAGAAACACAGCCTGCAGATATCGCTGCAATTGATTCTGCAGAATCCAGGGACCTTCAAACCGGTGACCGTCCTTCGGAACCGGGAACCGTTGATCCATCAACTGCGCAGGTGGAAGGGCTTCGGGAAGCCTCTACTCATAAAGCGGAATCTTCAAATAACCGTGTGAGTGTGCCTGATACTGAAAACTCCCCACAAATGCCACAAAAACAGGTATCCGAGCGCCGCGAGGAAGAGATCGAGCAGGCTGTCTTCGATGCCCTTCAGGAATCCGGCACTGACTATGGCGATTACTCCCCAGAGCAGATGGATGTCCTTTATGATGCCGCCGAAAAAGGCTTTGACCTTGTTTCTCTCTGCAATCCGCAGTATCCGCCCCAGCAGATGCAGCTCATCGTGGATATGCAGGCCCGCATGGAAGCCCATACCATTGCCCATTTCCAGGGAGTGATCGGACAGATCACAGGGGATGCACTTAGTATCGACGAGATCAATTCCATCCGAGCCGCTAATCTTCTTCCTTTGGAAGAAACCAGTCTGCAAGGCACCAACAATCCGAAAAAAAGGACTCAAACAAGTCCACAATTACCAGAAACAGGCCATCCACAGACACAGGAAAGCACGGATGATACCGGTTCTCGCGACGTTGTTATCGATCTGACTCCGGATGGACAGGTGGAAAGGATCAGCCATGCTCAATTTGGTACTGAAATACAGGTACCGCCTCCCGAACTCCACAACTTCCGTATCACAGATGACGACCTCGGAGCCGGTGGGCCCAAAGCAAAATTCCGCGCCAACATGGATGCCATCTATATGCTGAAAACACTGGAAGCGGAAAACCGGCTTGCCACTCCTGAGGAGCAGGAAAGGCTTTCCCGCTATGTAGGATGGGGTGGAATCCCCCAGGCATTTGATGAAAACAGCCGCGACTGGCATGGTGAAGTGGCGGAACTCAAAGCGGCTCTTACTACGGAGGAATACCGCGAAGCCAGGGCAAGCACGCTGAACGCTTTTTATACTTCCCCCACTGTGATCAAGGCCATTTACGGGGCACTGGAACAGATGGGGCTTTCCTCCGGCAATATGCTTGAACCGTCCTGCGGCGTCGGCAACTTCATGGGGCTCCTTCCGGAGAGCATGTCCGACATGCGGATGTACGGTGTGGAGCTTGATTCTGTCTCCGGCAGGATCGCACAGCAGCTATATCAGAAAAACAACATCGCTGTTCAGGGATTCGAGACGACCTCCTTCCCGGACAGCTTTTTTGATGCCGTGATCGGAAACGTGCCCTTCGGCCAGTACAAAGTCGTCGATGCCAGATATGACCGGCACAATTTCCTGATCCATGATTATTTCATTGCAAAATCCCTCGACCTGGTCCGTCCCGGCGGCGTAGTGGCTGTCATCACCTCCAGCGGCACCATGGACAAGCAGAACGAATCTGTAAGGAAGTATCTTGCTCACAGGGCTGATCTGCTCGGTGCCGTCCGCTTGCCCAACAATGCCTTTATGCGCAATGCAAACACAGGTGTGGTGGCGGACATCCTCTTCTTTCAGAAAAGGGACCGCATGTCCCTGGAAGAACCCGACTGGGTGCACCTGGCGGAAACCAAAGAGGGATATACGATCAACAGCTACTTTAAGGACCATCCGGAAATGGTCCTGGGAGAACTGACGACTGAAAGTACCCAGTACGGCAGGCAGGAAGTCACGGTGAAGCCCGTCGAAGGCGCTGCCCTCGCGGAACAGCTTCAGGAAGCCATGGGCCATATCCATGGCGAGATCACCGTACCGGAAGTAACGGATTCCGAACTGGAGGATGAAGATCTCTCCATCCCTGCAGACCCGTCCGTAAAAAACTTCAGCTACACCAATATTGATGGGCATGTCTACTATCGGGAGAACTCCCGTATGAACCGCATGGAGCTTCCGGCGACAACGGCAGAGCGCGTGCTCGGCATGATCGAGCTGCGCGACACTGTTCAGGAATTGCTGCAGGCACAGTTGGACGACCAGAGTGATGCAGAAGTTGCCTCTATCCAGAGACGCCTGAACCGCCGCTACGATGAATTCACTGCCCAGTACGGGATCATCAGCAGCAACGCTAATCGCAGGGCCTTTTCCCAGGATTCCAGCTACTGCCTCCTGGCTTCCCTGGAAATCCTTGATGAGGAAGGAAAGTTTGACCGGAAGGCAGATATTTTCACCAAACGCACCATACGACGCTCGGAGCCGGTCACCAGCGTGGATACCGCAGTGGAGGCACTGGCCCTCTCCATCGGCGAGAAAGCACGGGTCGATCTGGGCTACATGGCAGAGCTCACTGGCAAAACAAAGGATGAGATCACAGAAGAACTCACTGGCGTCATCTTCAGAAATCCGCTGACAGACCAATATGAAAATGCGGATGAATATCTATCCGGCAATGTCAGGGAGAAGCTCCGGACCGCAAAAGAGTTTGCGCAGAACCATCCTGAATATCAGGTCAATGTCACTGCCCTGGAGCGAGTCCAGCCCAAGGACCTCGACGCTTCGGAGATCGAAGTCCGCCTCGGCGCGACCTGGGTGGATCCGGAGTATATCACAGAATTTATGGGCGAGACCTTCAAGACTCCCTGGTACCTCCTGGGCAAGGATATCGACGTCCGCTATGCGGAGGTCAACGGACAGTGGAATATCTCCGGAAAGAACAGGGACAGCTACGGCAACCCGCTCGTCACTTCCACCTATGGGACCACTCGCGTCAACGCTTATAAACTCCTGGAGGATGCCCTGAATCTGCGTGATACGAAAATCTATGACAACGTGGAGGATGCTGAAGGAAATGTAC
>CAMNLO010000215.1 GCA_946543095.1 uncultured bacterium | reverse complement strand
CAGGAACGCGATGGTCTCCTCGATGGTCGGCGAACCCGGGATCATGTCGCTGCAGTTGATGCGGTACTCGATGGCCATGGAATTTCCGACCTTCTCGCGGATGGCCTGCAGCAGCTCCTTCAGATCCGCGACCCGCTCCTGAAGCTGGCGGCCGTAATCCGTGTCCCGAATATAGACCCTGGAGGGATATGTGGCAAACTCAAAAGGCTGGGAGTGGATATCCCGTCCGGTTTCCCGCGCATCCTTCAGGGTGGTAAAGGGCTGATGGGACATGAGCCGCATTCCGTGGCTGTTGGCGATCAATGTATAGCCGGCGATGCCGGTGGTCTTCTGATAGGCTCTGGAGAAGCCGCCGTCGATGACCAGAAGCTTTCCCCCGCATTTCACCGGGCTCTCCCCCTTCTTCTGCTCCACGGGAACATGACCGTTTACAATATGGCAGAAATCCCCGTCCAGACCGAATTCCTTCAGAATCCCGTCCACGATCTCCGGGTTATTGTACAGGGTGTAATAAGCGTTCTTTTCCTCTTTATGGGTTTCCTTTTCCGCAATGAAATATCGCTCAAAGGTGGTCATCCTGGCTTTGCCGTACACCGGGGATTTGGGGCCCGTCCAGAGATACCACAGGATATCCATGCCGTATTCCTTCTCCTCGCCCTTGCCGAAATACCCTCTTCTGGCCCATTTCTCCAGAATGTCAAAGAGGGCCTTGCCGGAGTAATCCTTACCCCCGATGCGCATGGTGAGGAATTTCCCGTCCTTATCCATGGGCACGCAGCCGTGATAGAGGAGATTGCCGTTAAACACCTTGTACATACTGCCCTTGGCATAGAGGAAACGGATATGCTTCTGCAGCTTGTCGGAATGGACGAAGGAATTCTTCAGCCGCTCCATGACCTGTTCCTCCCCGGGAGTGAGCTTTGCGGGGTCCTTCGGGTCGATGGTGGGGAAATCCGTGTCCAGAAGCTTATACTCCCTGCCGTCAATGGAAAGAGTCCCCTTTTCGTAATCGATGCGGGAGAGAATATCCCTGTCTCCCATTTCGAATTCCGGGTGCTTCTTAATAAGCTGCTCCTCCAGCTTAAACTGGATGATGGAGATGGCCTTGTGCATCTTCCTGTTTAAGGAGGCATCTCCCAGGTCCAGCACCTGGTCAGGAGATGTACTGCCCTTCATGGCAAACAGGGAGCAGTCATGGTCCCTGTAGGTCTCCATGGCGAAGGTGGCCAGAGGGATCAGATTGATGCCGTAGCCCTCCTCCAGGGAATCCAGATTGCCGTAGCGGGAAGCGATACGGATCACATTGGCGATGAGGGCTCCCTGTCCCGCGGCGGCCCCCATCCAGGAAACATCATGGTTGCCCCACTGAATGTCCACGGAGTGGTATCTGCAGAGAAGATCCATGATATTGTGAGGCCCGGGGCCTCTGTCATACAGGTCCCCGATGATATGCAGATGATCCACGATCAGCCTCTTGATCAGGCTGGAAAGAGCATAGATGAACTCGTCGGCGCAGCCGATACGGATAATGGTGTGGATGATCTCGTTGTAATAGGCTTCCTTGTTCTGGACCTCGTCCTTTTCCGTGATCAGCTCTTCAATCACATAGGAGAAATCCTCCGGCAGAGCCTTGCGCACCTTGGATCGTGTGTACTTGGAGGCGGCCCGCTTCGTGATCTGGACCATGCGGTGCAGCGTGATCTTATACCAGTCCTCCAGCTCCTCATGATCCACCTTTTCCTGCTTGATCAGCTCCAGCTTTTCCCTGGGGTAATAGATCAGCGTGGCCAGGCTCTTCTTGTCCTTCAGGCTTAAGGTGTTTCCGAATTCATCGTCGATCTTTGTGCGGATGGAGCCGGAGCCGTTCTTCAGCACATGATGGAACTGCTCATATTCCCCGTGGATATCCGTCAGGAAATGCTCCGTGCCCTTGGGAAGATTCAGAATGGACTGCAGATTGATGATCTCCGTGGAAGCCTTGGCGATGGTGGGATACTGCCTGGCCAGAGTCTGGAGAAACAAAAGCTCCTGATGGTCTATGCTGCTGTCACGATGAAGAGCCATAGATTATGCCTCGCCCGAATAAATTATGTTAACCAGTCAAATCCTTACAGAACCGGCTCGGTTTGAAGTTATGTTAACTGAAACCTCTTGCGAAACCGGTTTGAGTGTGTGTTATGTTAACCGAAACTTAACTGAACAGATCCCTCATGGAGTACATCCCCGGTGCCTTCCCCGCCAGGAATTTTGCCGCCGCAATGGCGCCTCTTGCAAACACGCGCCTGGAGGATGCCGTATGGGAAAGGGTTATGATCTCATCCTCTCCCGCAAAGATCACATCATGCTCTCCCACGATGGTGCCCCCCCGGATGGAGGAAATGCCGATCTCCGCCTTAGGCCTGGTCTGCCGTCTTTCGCTGCGGTCCATCACCATGTCATAGGGTTTTTCCAGCGATGAATTCACGGCTTCCGCCATGGCAAGGGCCGTGCCGCTGGGAGCGTCCAGCTTCCTCGCGTGATGCTTTTCCAGGATCTCCACGTCAAAGCCCTCGGAGGTAAGCAGGGGGGAGATCTCGGATAAGAGGCTGCAAATCAGGTTGATGCCCAGAGACATATTGGCGGAGCGGAGGATGGCAATCTGTTTGGAGGCCTCCTCTACTCTTTCCAACTGCTCTTCCGATAACCCCGTGGTACAGAGGACACAGGGCAGCTTCTTTTCCAGACAATAGGAAAGCAGCTCATCCGTGGCGGCGGCAGTGGAGAAATCCACGATAACATCCGCCTTGATATTCACATCCGAAAGGGAAAAAGCCAGGGGAAAACGCTCCTGCTCATCGGAGGCCGCCATGGCATCCACACCGCAGACGATCTTTACCGCCTCATCCTCAGCCGCCATCTCTTCCACTGCTCTTCCCATGTGCCCCAGGGCACCGTGTAATAATATTTCCGTCATATCAGTCCAAACTCCCGCATCGCTTTTTTCAGTCTCTCCTGGTGCTCCGGCTCCATTTCCGTAAGGGGAAGCCTTAAAGGCCCCGTCTCATAGCCCAGGAATGCCACAGCCTTTTTCACCGGGATGGGGTTCACCTCGCAGAACAAAGCCTCGATCAGCTCATTGGCCTCCACCTGGATCTTTGTGGCCCCTTTGATATCCCCGTCAAAGAATTTCTGACACATATCATGGGTCTGACGGGGCGCAACATTGGAGAGCACGGAGATCACTCCGATGCCTCCCAGAGAAAGGATGGGCAGCACCTGGTCGTCATTGCCGGAATACAGATCCACATCCCCCTTCGCCAGATACATCAGCCTTGCGATCTGGGAAAGGTCCCCGCTGGCTTCCTTGACCCCCACGATATTGGGAACCTCCCTGCAGAGCCTCACCACAGTCTCGGGCTTGATATTGCAGCCGGTTCTGGAGGGAACATTATAGAGGATCACGGGGATCCCGGCCGCCTCCGCCACTGTCTTGAAATGCAGATACAGGCCGTTCTGGGTGCCCTTATTGTAGTAGGGCGCCACCACCAGGCATGCGTCCACGCCGATCTTTTTCGCCTCCGAGGAGAGATACACCGCCTCCTTTGTGGAGTTGGAGCCTGTTCCCGCGATCACGGGGATCCTGTGGTTTACCTGCTTTGTACAAAAGCGGATGGTCTCCAGATGCTCCTCGTGGCTTAAGGTACTGGGTTCGCCTGTGGAGCCGCAAACGATGATCGCATCCGTGCCTCCGGCGATCTGGTTTTCTATGAGCTGTGCAAAGACCTCGAAATTCACGCTGCCGTCCTCGTGCATGGGCGTAATGATCGCCACTCCGGCGCCTTGAAATACTGCCATGTTCATTTCCTCCAAAACAATCAATAAAACAATGAAAAACTACTTTATTCTAGCATCAAAGCAGGGAACGGTCAAACAGGCTCCCAGCTCCAGAGGGGGATGCCGTCGATCTCGTCCACCGGGACAAACTCTCCCTCAGCCTGATACTCTG
>CAMNLO010000214.1 GCA_946543095.1 uncultured bacterium | reverse complement strand
GCGGGCTGCGGAGAGTACCAGCCGGTGGCAGACAATTCCACGCCGGAGGGCAGGGCCAAGAACAGAAGAGTGGAGATAAGGATCTATAACCATCTGAACTAAAAGGCGGAAGGGGCAAATGAAAAGAAACCTGATCTCAATCCTGATACTGGCGTTACTGATCGTGAATGTGGTGCTGACGGCCATCATGATGTTCTCCGTGACCAGCACCTCCAAAAAAACAGCGGCCCTGGTGGACAATATCTCCAGCGCCATCGCCCTGGAGCTGACAGACCCCAACGCTGCCTCCTTAAGCAACGCGGCGGCGGTGCCCATGGATCAGATCGAGGTGTATTCCATCCCCGACAGCATGACCATTCCGTTAAAGATGGGAGAAGACGGAAAGCAGCACTACTGTGTGGTGGGCGTGTCTCTCTCCATCAATACGAAGGATAAGGACTACAAGACCTACGGCTCCGACCTTTCGGCCCAGGACTCCCTGATCAAGAGTGAGGTAAACAGCGTCATCAGCGGCTACACTTTGGAGGAAGCCCAGACGGATCAGGAGGGGATGAAGGCCGAGATCCTGGCAGGGATCCAGAAGCTCTTCGGCTCCCAGTTTGTATTTGCGGTGAACTTCAGCAGCATCATGTATCAATAAACCAAAAGAAACCAAAAGGTTAAAGCGTAGTGGCGGATGTATTATCACAAGCCGAAATAGATGCCCTCTTAGGGCAGTTGAGCTCCGGGGACCTGGATCTGGACAAGATGCAGGACACCAAGGAAAAGGCGGTTAAGAACTACGATTTTAAGCGGCCCGCAAAGTTTTCCAAGGAGCATTTAAGAACACTTGAAATTATATTTGAACATTACGGAAGGCTTCTTTCCACGAACTTTCCGTTGTACCTTAGAAAAACCGTAGCGGTCAGCGTGGCCAGCTCCGAAACCGTGACCTTCTCCGAGTTCACAAACGCCCTGTCGAACCCGGCGATTTTGGGGATCATCAATTTCGCCCCCTTAAACGGGACGGTGATCCTGGAGCTTGCGACGAACTTAGGGTTCACGATCATCGACAGGATGCTGGGCGGTCAGGGCGCCCCCTTATCCCGTACCAGGGACTTCTCGGAGATCGAGATGACCATCATCACCAAGATCGTATCCGCCTGTACACAGCTTCTGGTGGAGCCCTGGAAAAGCGTGGTGGAGCTTTCTCCCACACTGGACCGCATTGAAACAAACCCGCAGTTTGCGCAGATCATCTCTCCCGGCGATATGATCGCTATCGTGACCTTAAACGTCAAGATCGGAGAGGTGGAAGGCTTCATGAATATCTGTCTCCCGTACTTTACGCTGGAGTCAGTCATGGACAAGCTGAATACCAAGTACTGGTTCTCCACCATGCAGGAGACCAATGACGAGGATTACCAGGATTTCATTGAATCCCTTATCCGCCGCGTGGATGTGCCCATCAAGGCGGTGCTTGGAAAGGCCATGATCTCCGTAAACGATTTCTCCGGCCTGCAGCTGGGAGATATCATTCGACTGGACTCGAAGGTGGATCAGGATTTGAACATTTTCGTCGGCAATATCAGGAAATTTACGGCGGTGCCCGGTGCGAACAAGGATCAGTACGCGGTTCGTCTGACCTCCGTGATCAGAGAGGAGGAGACATAGCGTGGACGGCGGAATGCTCTCGCAAGACGAGATCAATGCCCTGTTAAACGGCATGAACCTCGACGGCGGAGAAGGCGGCGGAGACGCCGGGGGTGGCGGCGCCCAGGCTGACCAGAGCCTCCTTTCGGACATGGAAAAGGATGCCATCGGAGAAGTAGCCAATATCTCCATGGGCTCCTCGGCAACGACGTTATTCTCTCTTGTAAACAGAAAAGTAGATATCTCCACTCCCGCAGTGGAGCTTTCCACCTGGGACACCATGACCCAGGAATACGAGAAGCCCTGCGTTTTCATTCAGATCCGTTACACTGTGGGTCTGGAGGGCACAAACGTCCTGATTCTCAGGGAAAAGGACGTAAAGATCATCACCGACCTGATGATGGGCGGGGATGGCAGCAATACGGAAGGGGAGCTGGGTGAGCTCCACTTAAGCGCGATCTGCGAGGCCATGAACCAGATGATGGGTTCTTCGGCCACCTCCCTGGCCACCATGCTGGGGAAGGGGATGATCGATATTTCCCCTCCGGAGGCCAGTCTGATCGACCTTACGGAGTTTCAGAAGGGGACGGACATCGCGGAATTCCTGGGAGGGACCTTTGTCAAGATCACCTTCCGGATGACCGTCGGGGATCTGGTGGATTCCAGTATCATGCAGCTCTACCCGGTGGACTTCGCGAAACAGTTGGTCACCACCTTCATCGATATGCAGATGGGAGGAAGCGGCGGAGATTCCGCCCCTGCTCCGGAAGCACCGGCTCCGGCCCCTGCCCCGGAAGCAGCTCAGGCACCGCCCCAGGGAGCCCCGATGCCCCCGGGAGCACCGCCCCAGGGAATGCCAATGCCAGGCCCCATGCCCGGCTACGATCCTTCCCAGATGCCTCCGGGAGGCTATTATCCGCCTCCACCCTATGGATATATGCCGCAGATGGGCATGCCCATGATGCAGCAGAACATGAATGTGCAGCCCGCACAGTTCCAGAGCTTTTCCGGAGATTATCCGGGCATCGAAAACCACGAGAACATCGGGTTGATCATGGATGTGCCTCTGGAGGTGACAGTGGAGCTGGGACGCACCAAGAAGTCTATCTCCGAGATCCTGGATTTTGCGCCCGGTACCATTATAGAGCTGGATAAGATCGCCGGAGAACCCATCGACGTACTGGTGAACGGAAAGTTCGTTGCCAAAGGCGAGGTGGTGGTCATTGAAGAAAGCTTCGGCGTTCGTGTGACGGAGATCATTAAGTAGTCATAAAAAACAAACAGGAGAAAAAAGCTATGGCAAAGAACATCTTGGTATGCGACGATGCGGCTTTCATGAGAATGATGATCAAGGACATTCTCACGAAGAACGGCTATAACGTGGCCGGGGAAGCAGAGAACGGTCTGAAGGCTGTAGAGAAGTACAACGAGCTGAAGCCGGATCTGGTGCTGATGGACATCACCATGCCGGAAATGGACGGGATCCAGGCCTTAAAGAAGATCAAGGAAACGGACCCTGCCGCCACCGTTATCATGTGCTCCGCCATGGGCCAGCAGGCAATGGTCATCGAGTCCATCCAGGCCGGTGCCAAGGACTTCATCGTGAAGCCCTTCCAGGCGGATCGCGTATTGGATGCGGTGAAGAAGATCGTAGGTTAAATGCTTCTTCTGGCGGCCTATCCCGACAGGCTTGGCCGCCTTTCCCAGATCATAACGGTGTTCCTGCTGTTGGTGGCAGTGCTTTTTCTTACGGCTCTGACCACCAGGTGGGTGGCCGGATTTGAGCGGGGAAGGCTGAAGGGAACCAATATCGAATTATTGGAAGCGCAGAGTCTGACCAACGGTAAGTATGTCCAGATCCTGCGTGTTGGCGGAAAATATCTGGCTGTGGCAGTCTGCAGGGACACGGTGACCCTTCTGTGCGAATTAAGCCCGGAGGAGATCCTGCCTGTGGATCAGGGAAGCGGTGGTCGCACAGGCTTTTCGTCTCTCTTTCAGAAGCTGATGAAGGAGGGAGAAGAGAGTAAGGAGCAGCAGGATCCCGCTCGGGGTGGTCATGCCCTGGATGGGCATGAAAGTGTTCATGCAGAAAATCTGGAAACCGGGAATAAAGCAGAATAGCCTCAGAATATGCCTGCTCATCACAGTGGGCATTTTGTTTTCTTTTCTCCTGTTTTCCGGCAGGGTGTACGCTTCCGACCTGACGATGCCGAGGCCCGAGCCCAATGCCAGGGACACTGCCTTCCCCCAGCTGGAGAATACGCCCGGGACGGGCAGCACCGAGGAATCCACCAATATCCGGGACGCGGGACGCGCTCAGGATGCGGATGAGCTGGGGGAGCTGAATATCGCCAACACCGTGACCATCACCTACGACGGCGGAAACGGCTCC
>CAMNLO010000213.1 GCA_946543095.1 uncultured bacterium | reverse complement strand
CTTGATCACGTCAATCACATATATGATCCGGATACCAGACTTCCGGTGCAGGCCCTGAAGGATATCTGCCTGACACTCCCGGACGGGGAGTTCGCGGCTCTGATCGGCCATACCGGTTCCGGAAAATCCACACTGGTGCAGCATCTGAACGGACTTTTGAAGCCCACCTCCGGCAATATCTACTGGAACGGAAGGGATATCTGGGATAAGGAGTTTTCCAGGAAAGAGCTGCGCTCAAAGGTGGGACTGGTATTCCAGTATCCGGAGCATCAGCTTTTTGAGACCACAGTCTTTGAGGATGTCTGCTTCGGTCCGAAAAATATCGGTCTGGACAGAAAGGAAGCGGAGCTTCGGGCCTTTGAGGCCCTGCGCATGACCAGGCTTCCGGAGGAGCTCTATGACCAGTCTCCCTTTACCCTGTCCGGCGGACAGAAACGCAGGGCTGCTATTGCCGGAGTCCTGGCCATGAGGCCGGAGCTGCTGGTGCTGGATGAGCCTACGGCAGGACTGGATCCCAAAGGCCGTGATGATATCCTGGATATGGTGGAAGGGCTGCAGAAGGAAACGGGTATTTCCGTTCTGCTGGTGTCTCATTCCATGGAGGATGTGGCAAGATATGCCTCCAGGCTCATTGTAATGGATAAGGGGACAGTGGTGTTTGATGACACTCCCAGAAATGTATTTACCCATGCGGAGGAGCTGGAGACAATGGGTCTTGCGGCGCCTCAGTCAGTGTATATCATGAAGGCATTGAAGGAGGCGGGTTTTCCTGTGCGGACCGATATCAGCACGGTTTCCGAGGCGGCGGAGGAGATCCTGAGAGCTCTGGGAAGAAGCGGGGAGAGAGCGCATGCTTAGGGATATTACCCTGGGACAATACTATCAGGCGGATTCCCCCATCCACAGGCTGGATCCCAGGACAAAGCTGGTGGGAGTCTTTGTGTGGATCGCATCGCTGTTTCTGATCAAGAATTTTTACGCATATATAGCGGTGGCGGTGTTTTTGGCGGCAGTGATCCGTCTGTCCACAGTGCCCCTGAGATTTATTCTGAAGGGAATGAAGGCCATCTTCTTTCTGCTGATGATCACGGTGCTCTTCAATCTGTTTCTGACCCCCGGGGAAGTGCTCTGTTCCTGGTGGGTTTTCCAGATTACGAAGGAAGGCCTGCGGACGGCGGTATTTATGGCCCTCCGCCTCACGTTTCTGATCATCGGGTCATCCCTTCTGACTTTGACCACCACACCCAATAACCTGACAGACGGCCTGGAAAGCCTGATGTCTCCCTTAAAGCTGATCAGAGTCCCCGTCCACGAGATCTCTATGATGATGAGCATCGCACTGCGCTTCATTCCGATCCTGTTAGAGGAAACAGACAAGATCATGAAGGCCCAGGAGGCCAGAGGCGCGGACTTTGAAAGCGGAAACCTGATCCGGAAGGTGAAAGCCATGGTGCCCCTTCTGGTGCCCCTTTTCATCTCTGCCTTTCGCAGGGCCGGAGACCTGGCCATGGCTATGGAGGCCAGATGCTACCGTGGAGGCGAGGGCAGGACTAAGATGAAGCCTCTCAGGTATCAGAAGCTGGATCTCATCGCATACATAGTACTGGCGGTATATCTGGCGGTCTGTATTCTCATCGGGAGATACGCGGAAAGCATGATCTCATTGATCCAATAAAACGGATGCATGGTCCGCTTATTGGTCAGAGAGCTATGGCATCAGGAAAAAGCTGCTGATTCTCAGATTACTGCTGACCGGTTGATTTCCGGGCACTTCCTGAGCATTCGAAACGGTTCGAAGGGTAATTAAAACATCACGATCGGCATGAAAAGAATCCTCATCACCATCGCATACGAAGGAACAGCCTACGCGGGCTTTCAGCGACAGGAAAACGCAGTCACCATTGAGGAGCGTCTGACAGAGGCTTTGTTTCAGGTAACGGGGGAAGAGATCGAACTCATAGGCGGCAGCCGCACGGACGCGGGGGTTCATGCTCTGGGGAATGTGGCTGTGTTTGATACGGAAAGCAGCATCCCCGGTGAGAAATTCGCCTTCGCCGTAAACCGTCATCTTCCGCCGGATATCAGGGTCATGGCCTCCAAAGAGGTTTCGGAGGAGTTTCATCCTCACAGAGTCCCATCCAGAAAAACCTATCGCTACCGCATTCAGAGAGCTTCCATTCAGGATCCTCTCCGGAGAGCCTTTACCTGGCAGATCCACAGGGGGCTGGACATTCAGGCCATGAAGGAGGCAGCTGCGTATCTGGTGGGAGAGCATGACTTTTCCTCCTTCTGCGCCGCAGGCAGTCAGGTACGAAGCAAGGTCCGAAAGATCATTTCCATTGAATTGACAGAGAACGGGGATGAGCTGTGGATCCAGATCACGGGAAACGGCTTCCTCTATAATATGGTGCGGATCATTGCGGGAACCCTTGCGGAAGCGGGGCTGGGCCGGTGGGAGCCACCCCATATGCAGGAGATCCTGGAGGCAAAAGACCGGGGGCTTGCGGGCCCTACAGCGCCGCCATGGGGACTGGTGCTGGTGGGGTATGAATTTGATATGGAGTGAGGGATGCTTCTTCCTTGTGACCGTTCGCTCCCAAGGTCTTACTGCTTATCAGGCATGCTTGAACGCAGTAAGCACTTTGGGAGCTTTTTCGCGCATAAAGAAAACCCTGTTGCATTGCAACAGGGTTTCTTTAGAAGGACTTTATCAGATAAAGGAAAACAAGCTAATATCTGTTTTTCTTAGTTGAAGCAAGCGCTTACAACGAAGGTCATTACGAAGATCGCGAAGGCAGGATTATCAATGTGGCTGTCAGTGCCGCAGTTGATAGTGTTTCCTTCGATATCGCCCAGGATAGCGGCGATGGTTCCGAATACGGTACCAACTACCAGAGCGATCCAGAGGTTGCCGGTGGTGCGGTATGCGCCCACAGTGGCCTCAGCAGCGATGATCACGATGTGGTGGCAGCCGGTGAAGGCTACGCCCATCTCTGCGAATACAAGACCTACGCCTGCCATACCAAAGACAAGAACATGATAGTTGCCTGCCAGAGCGTCATACCAGCCGCCTGCTTCAGCAGCGGGGACAACAGAGCAGAACACTGCAGCCACTAATAAGCTGTAGAACACGCCGATGGTAAGGGTGGTGGTCAGAGCATCGCCGGAGCTGAGGATCTTGTCGCTGGTCTTTAACTTGCCGCCGAATACGAGACGTACAAGAACACCGGAGAAAAATACGATAATCCCAGGGTCAGTAGCGAACTTGGGACTAATTGCTCCGCTGAGGAATGGCACAAAGACAAACATATGAACGGCCTGACCAATCAGACCGAACACACCACCGACCAGAAGAACGTCTGCCTTCTGATAGCTTGCGCAGGCGGTAGCGATGTCGGCACCGTTCTCAGAGAGACCCTTCTTCTTTGCATAAGCAGCAGCAGCAACGCCGCCAGCGAAGGAGACCCAGGGTCCAAAGAAAGGACCAAAGGCCATGGTGCCTGTCAGGAATCCGCCTGCATCAACACCTGCAAGGTTGGCAACCGCTCCACACACTGCAAATAAACCGGTCAGGATGAATGCAGGGAGCGCACCGATACTAGCTGCGAATACACCGCCGCTAAATCCAGCTAACAACGCAAATAAATCCATAATTTTTTCCCTCCTATTGATATTTGGAATAGAATGCCTTCTGATATGAGATTATAGTCAATATACACAAAAAAATCAATAGAAGACTCGAATTTTCCCATCAATTGTGTCAACTTTTTATTTATGTAAACATTGTTTCATACTCTCGACAAGTTGAAAAACCTGAGTATAATACAACCATAAAAAAGACGTAAAAGATTGTTAACAAAGGCACACAGGATTCCTTTGGCACATCGTGAACAGTAAGGAGGTATACATGAAAAGAAGAAACAGGTTCCTGCCTGCGGCAGCGGTACTGGCGGTTCTTTTGCTCACGGCCTGTACAAAAGTAACAGATCAGACAGGGGAGCAGCAGACTGAGACGGCAGTGGCAGAGACCGTACAGGAAACAGAGG
>CAMNLO010000212.1 GCA_946543095.1 uncultured bacterium | reverse complement strand
AACCGGGTTTACTTCTCGGACTTCAGTTTCTCCTCGGCCATACGGCTTCGGTACTGCACTAACAGCAGCAAAAACACAACCAAAAAGAAGATCATTGTGGAAAGGGCGTAAATCTCAGGTTTTATGCCCTTTCTGATTTCGGAATAGATCTTGGTGGACAGGGTGTCCACCCCTGCGCCCTTGGTGAAGTGGGTGATGATAAAATCGTCCACGCTCATGGTGAAGGACATCAGAAACCCGGTCAGGATCCCCGGAAGAAGGTCCGGGAACACCACCTTGAAAAAGGAATAGGCTGGGCTTGCCCCCAGATCCAGGGCCGCTTCATAGGTATGGGGATTTAAGGTCTTCATCCTGGGCAGCACGCTTAAGATCACATAGGGGATATTGAAGGTGATGTGGGACAGCAGGATCGTGAAGAAGCCGAAGCGCAGCCGGAAGGTTAAAAACAGCAGCATCAAAGAAATGCCGGTGACGATATCCGCGTTCACCATGGGGATATTGGCCACCCCGGTAAACAGGGTGCGCAGCCCCTTATTCATGCCGGACATGGCCACGCACACCGCCGTGCCGATGACTGTGGCGATCAGGGCGGACACAAGGGCGATGAGCAGCGTATTGGAAAGGGCCTGCATGATTGGGCCGTTGTCGAAGAGCTTCACGTACCACTCCAGGGTAAAGCCACCCCACTTTGCCCGGGTCCTGCTCTTATTGAAGGAAAACACGATCAGCACCGCGATGGGAGCGTATAAGAACAGAAAGATCAGAGCGGTATAGATACGGCTGAGGGTCTTTTTCATACGATGCTCCCTTCCCCGTCCCGGTCGAAGATGGCGGACACCACCATATTGATGATGATGAACACCATAAGGACCATGGAAAGTCCGCTGCCCAGATACCAGTTGTTGGCCTGGGTGAATTCCTGCTCGATGACATTGCCGATGAGCAGGATCTTGCTGCCTCCTAAAAGGGTGCTGATGACAAAGGTGGTCAGGGCAGGCACGAAGACCATGGTGATGCCGGAAATGATGCCAGATCCGGACAGAGGCAGGATCACCCTGAGGAAGACCTGGAAGGTGTCCGCCCCCAGATCATAGGCGGCGGAGACCACATTGGGGTCGATCTTGGTCAGGGAATTGTAGATAGGCAGGATCATAAAGGGCAGGAAATTGTAGACCATGCCCAGGATGATGGCGTAGGGTGTGTTGATGATCTGCAGCGGTGGCAGATGGGCCAAAGATAACAGGCTGTTCAAAACCCCGGTCTTTTCCAGAATGGTCTGCCAGGCAAGGGTCCTCAGCAGGGAATTCATCCACATGGGCAGGATGAACAGAGCGATGATGATCCCCATGCCGCCGCCCTTCAGATGGGAGAGGATATAGGCCAGGGGATAGGCAAACAGCAGGCACAGCAGGGTGGAAAGAAAGGAAAGCCCCACCGAGAGAGCCAGAGCCTTTAAATGGCCGGGAGAGCTGATGGCCGTCACGTTTTCCAGAGTGAAGGCGCCGGTCTTGTCCGTTAAGCCGTAGAAAAAGATCATTCCCAGGGGAATGAGGATGAACACGAAGGCCCAGACTGCATAGGGAAAGGAGAGGAGTTTCTTATTCATCGATGGAAACGGCCTCCTCGTCCTCGGATTCCGGTTTGTTCATGATCTGGATATTGTAGGGGTGGACTGTGATCTTCACCTTTGTGTCCACCGGGAACATGGTGGTGGAGTGGACGATCCACTCAAAACCATTGGCCATGACGCACATCTCGTAATGGACCCCTTTAAAGATCACATCCGTGACCACTCCTGTGAGACCTTCCTCTGAAGAAGCGCTTCCCTCCTTATCCAGGGAAATAAGCTCCACATCCTCGGGTCTGATCACCACGTCCACGGGCTTGTTTTTCCCGAAGCCCATGTCCACGCAGTTAAACTTCACCCCCAGGATCTCCACCAGCTTATCCTGCACAAAGATCCCGTCCATGATATTGGAATCCCCGATGAAATCCGCCACAAAGGCGTTCACGGGCTCGTTGTAGATATCCTCCGGAGTCCCGATCTGCTGGATATAGCCCTGGTTCATGACCACGATGGTGTCCGACATGGTCAGGGCCTCCTCCTGGTCATGGGTCACGTAAACAAAGGTGATCCCCAGTTCATTCTTTAACCGGATCAGCTCATACTGCATATCCTGTCTCAGCTTCAGGTCCAGAGCCCCCAGTGGCTCGTCCAGAAGCAGCACCTTGGGCTCGTTCACAATGGCCCTTGCGATGGCGATCCGCTGCTGCTGGCCGCCGGACAATGAATCCGGCATCCGGTGCTCAAAGCCTTTGAGGCCCACCAGGTTTAAGGCGTAATCGATCTTGGACTGAATGTAGGCATTGTCCTTTTTCTTCACCTTCAGCCCGAAGGCGATGTTTTCCGCCACGTCCAGATGGGTGAAGAGGGCGTATTTCTGGAACACCGTGTTCAGCTGGCGCTTGTTGGGAGGCAGGTTTGTGATGTCCTTCCCGTCAAATATGACCTGTCCCGCATCCGGAGTTTCAAAGCCCCCCAGGATCCTGAGGGTGGTGGTCTTGCCGCAGCCCGAGGGCCCCAGGAGAGTCACGAATTCGTTCTCCCGGATATGCAGTGTCAGGTCATCCAGCACCGGCTGGGCGCCGAAGGCTTTGGAGATATGAGACAGGGTAATGAGTTCTTTTTCCATAATGAGACTAATTATATTTGAAAGTGGTTTATTCTTCAATAGTTATGGTATTATTATAAGGCTTGAAGTGCAAAATATCGAAAGGATGGCAAAATGGAAAAATACGTCGCATATATTTCCGCCTACACCTCCGGCAGCAAGGAAAACCACGGCATCAAGGTCTATGATGTGGACATGGAACGGGGGATCCTCATTCCCAAGGGAGATGTGGTGATCACCAATTCCTCCTACGCCACGGTATCCAGAAACGGCCGTTATTTATATTCCATCACGGATTTCGGCGTGGAGAGCTTTAAGATCGAAGAGGACGGAATGCCCACGTTAATGAACAAGGCCTCCATCAACGGCATGCGGGGCTGCTATCTGTCCACGGATTTTGAGGACCGTTTCCTATTCTGCGGCGGCTATCACGACGGGAAGCTCACGGTGCTGAAGCTGGGAGAGGACGGGACCGTGGGGGAGATCGCGGAGGAGATCTTCCACAAGGGCCTTGGAAGCGTGGCGGAGCGGAATTTCAGGCCCCACATCAACTGCGTGAAGATGACCAAGGACAATAAATATCTTCTGGAGGCGGATCTGGGCATGGATCATGTGAATGTCTACCGCCTGGACCATGCCACCGGGAAGCTGAAGATGGTGGACGTGATCCGCAGCGAGCAGGAGAGCGGCCCCAGACATATCAAGTTTTCCCTGAACGGGAAATTCGTGTACATCGTCCACGAGCTGAAGAACTACATTGATGTGTACACCTATAACGAGATCCGGGATATGCCTGTTTTCGAGAAGATCCAGAAGATCTCCACCTTAAACCCGGATCACGCCTCCGCCTCTGCCGCCAGCGCCCTCACCTTCTCCGAGGACTATCACTATCTGGTGAGCTCCAATGCCGGGGACAATTCCGTGGCCATTTATGAGGCGGAAAAGGACGGGATGCTGCGGAAGATCCTGATCCTTCCCACGGCGGGAGAATATCCGAAGGATGCGGCCCTGTTCCCGGACAACAGGCATCTGGTGAGCGTGAACCAGGACTCCAACAATATGACCTTCTTTACCGTGAACCTGGAGAAGGGGTATCTGGTGATGTGCGCCAAGCCCCTGGAGGTGGACCAGCCCAATACCATTATTTTCTACAGGCTGCCGGAGAACGGGGAGTATTTCGGGAAGAAATAAGAATTCGAAGAAAAAAGGATATCAGGAATAGATTTTATGTAAACTGTCAACACGGCATGCCGCCTGTGCCAGCAGCGCATCCGCGATGACGATGGCGGCCATGCTCTCCACCACCACCACAGCCCTGGGGACGATCACGGGATCGTGGCGGCCGTGGATCTCGATGACGGTGTTTTTGCCGCTGATATCCAC
>CAMNLO010000211.1 GCA_946543095.1 uncultured bacterium | reverse complement strand
GAAGATCGATATCGGCGGAAATGATATCCTTTTGTTTGACCGGAAATCCGGGAAGTTGATCGCGGCGGGAAGCCTGAAGATCGAGGGATGATAAAAAGGCCCTCCCGCATCCGCGGGAGGGCCTTTTCTTATAATTTTACTCCGTTGCCGCCCATTTCCTTGACCAGATAGCATTTCTGAACGGCTCTGTAGTAGTTGGTCTTGATGGTGTCCGCATGGCGGATCTCCACGATGCCTGCGGAGACGGTCACGGCGGTGTGCTCCTCCACCTTGTGGATGAATTCCTTAAAGCGCTTTAAGGTCTCTTCCGGCGTGAACTCCAGGATGGCCAGGAATTCGTCGCCTCCCCAGCGCATCAAAAGTCCCTTTCCTTCAATCTCCTCCTGACAGAAACGGACGATGTCCTTTAAGGCCCTGTCCCCGTCGATGATCTCATTGGCGGCCTTGAAATGGTCCACATCGAAGACCACCATGGTCAGGTACTGATCCTCTTTGAACACCCCCAGCTCCCCGAAGTTCTGGTGGAAATAGTCCCGGTTCTTTAAGCCGGTCAGCCTGTCCGTGGTGGTGTTTTTCGGCTCTTTCTTTTTGCCAAAGAAACCGATCATGCGTTGTCCTCCGTTTCTTCGTAGAAGGTGGCCTTGTTTCCTTCCGTCTTCTTGCTCCTGTAGGTGCTCACGTCAGCCCTGCGGTACAATTCCTCAAAGGGAAAGGTGTCCGTTTTCGAATAGAAGGAAACACCCACGCTGACGTGGATCTTCCGATCCTCCATTTCCGGGATGTGTATCCGGTTGATATGGTCAAAGAAGCGCTCGATGATGATCCCGCCGGCGTCCTTTGTGTAAACGATCGGGGCGTAGGCCGCGAATTCATCGCCTCCAAGGCGCATCACCACGTCGTTTTCCCTGAAGCAGCTCTTTAAGCAGCGGGCGATGGCGATCAGGACCTTGTCCCCTACGCCATGACCGTAGGTGTCGTTGATGGATTTGAAATGATCCGCGTCCAGAAGGATGAACATTCCTCCATGGCCCGAGGCGATGAGCTGCCGGATCTTGCCTTCGCCGCTTCCTCTGTTATTGATGCCGGTGAGGGCGTCGGTCTCGGAAAGGTACTGCAGCTGGTCTCTCAGGCGTTTTTCCTTGTCGATGACCTCCACCATCCACAGAACACGCTTTAGGGTCCCGTCCTCATTCCGCTCCACCACCACGAAGCGGGCACGGCACCAGACATTCTTGTTGTTTAAGAATTCCCTTGTGATGGTGTTGGTCTCGGAGAGCCTCTCATTCAGACGCGAAAAATCGATAAAATCAAAGATCGCGGCTTTGGAGTTTTCATCCGTATAGAATTCCATCATCCGCTTTAAGAGCTTCCGGCCGTTCTCCCTGGTCTTCTGGACCGCCTCGGAAAAAACGCCGGCGTCCCCGCGGATCTCGTAAAGTGTGTCCGTTTCCAGGTTCAGCAGGTTCATGGACATATAGATGCCGGCCAGGGATTTCAGCTGAAGATTCAGGTTTTCCGAATCCTTCCTGCGCTGTTCGTTGTCCACAAAGGCGATGGTGATCATGGTGAAGGCAAAGATAATGAGCAGGGCGGAAAGGATGAACGGCCGCACATGGGAGCGGATAAAGGAACTCTCCTCCATGACGGAGACGGTGTACCACTGGTCGTAGATGCGCTCCGCGTAGATCAGATAGTGGCGATTGTCGTAGTTGATCTCGAACTGGTTGTTTTTGCCCTCAAAGATCTCCTGGGTGATCACGCCGTTCATGGTGTCTGTCCGGGAATAATAATTCATGCCCAGCTCGGATTCGTCGGTGTGTGCGATCACATAGCCGTACTGGTCCAGGACCATGACATAGCCGCTGGTGCTGCCCTTTACCAGGCCCTCCGTCATTTCCCGCACATCGTCCAGTCTGACATCCAGAGCCACCACGCTCCTGCCGTCGGATAACAGGCGGCTCACGGTCATGACGGATTCCGCGTTCTCTGTGTCCACATAGGGGCTGATCAGCGCCACCTCGCCCTTTTTCTCTACAGCCGTGGTGTACCAGGGCCTGCTCTTGGCTTCATAATCCAGGGTGGGCTCCCACCCGGAGCCGTCCAGGTACATGGTGTTGAAGACGCCGTAGAGCCCGGTATGGACCTTGTCCACGATGCCGGCACCGGCATAGCGGCCGGAGGCTTCCTCCAGATAGTCCCTTAATTCTTCCGTGGTGGCATCCCCCCACATCAGCGTGTCCAGCTGAAAGGCGGCGTCCTCCAGATCATCCACGCTGGGCTTTAAGAAGCTGGTGAATTCCTGGGCCGCCTGGATCGCGTTCTTTTCCCCCAGGATCACCAGATTGTCCCTGGAAGCACTGTACAGGGAGGCAAAGCTGATCACCAGAAGACACGCAAACAGAACGAGCGCACCGATGAAGATTAAAAGATATCGTCTGATCATTGATCCTTCGACAGCAGCGTAAGGGCTGCGGAATAACAGGAAAGCAGTGTGGCCCCGAAGAGGACTCCGCCCAGAATGTCCGTGAACCAGTGGACGCCGGATAACAGCCGCCCCCCTACGATCAAACCGATGACAACGCAGCAGGCGAGCTTTAAGATGCCTCTTAACTGTTCATTCTGAATAAATTTATCCAGAAGCGTCAGGGTGCTCCCCATGATCACGATGACCATCATGGTGTGGGTGGAGGGGAAAGAGGCCTCCGGGTGTTCCGCGTCCGGCATGATGATGGGGCGGTAGTTGATGATGACCTTTTCAAACAGCACGTAGAGCACAAGGGTCGCGGCATAAAGCCCGCCAAGGGCCAGCAGCTCCTTATCCACCTTCATCAGGCTTTTCCTCCGGATCAGCTGGATGAGGCCCACTAATGCAAAGAACCCCGCCAGGGCCAGGGCGAACACCCCTAAAACGGTGGTGATCTTATACCAGGTCATGCTCACGCCGAACTGCTCGGCCACCGCAAGGTTTAACTGGGAAAAGCCCACGCTTGTGCCCTCCGGCCCGACGGGGGCCACGTCCACGGTTTTTACCAAAATGATCAGCAGGATCGTCAGCGCCGTAAGAATACCGGCAGGAAGAAATGGATTTTTGTTCGTGATCTTATTCATGTTCCTTATTTTACTCCCGGTGCTGTGGAATGAAAAGTTTTTTTTCAGGAAAGCCCGGTCATTCCCGGAAGGCCAAGCCTGCACAGGTATTTGATCCGATCCCCGGCAGACATGGCAAGAAAGGCATCGGTCCATGACCATTTCTCCAGCCCCTGTGCCGCCTCCGAAAGAAGCTTTCCCACCGCGTCCCTGACAGGCTCTGTCAGTTCCTTTGTGTAGTGTAAAAGCCTCCCTTCCCGTTCCCCCAAAAGCCCCATAAACCGGAGAAACCACTCTGCCCTGTAACAGCCGAAGGCCATATAAAGGCCCGTAAAATCCGCCATGATCTCGTCGTGGAGGATATTGTTGGTGATGCCGAAGGTCTGCTTGGTGAAGTAGTGGGTGCTTTCGTGGCCGAAACGAAGCTCCATGGAGCTTGCGGCCCAGTCCTCTTCGGAAAGCCCCAGATCCTCCGCGGGGATATTGCTGTAGGGTTTTGAAGAGAGAATGAAAAAGCGGGTGGTCTTTCCGAAGACAAAGGAGGCGCCGGTCTGGGAGATGGTGGAGGAACGGATCCCCTTGTAGGCCACATTGGTCACAAGATCCTCAAAATCCGCCGTATCCCGGACCCGGATCACCGGAATCCTGCCGGCAAAGGAGTCCTCGATCTTCAGGGAGAGGGTGCCCGGAGAGCGGAAATCCGTAGGCCGTTTCGGGCAGACCAGCTCGTTGATGGCGGCTGCCGCGCCATTTTCCTCCGCGTAGGAAGCGATCTCTTCCCAGGGGGCAAGAAAATCCGTATTCTGCTCCGTAAGCTCTTCTGCTCCTTCGAAGCGGTTTTCGATATAGGAGTCGTATTCCCTTTGTTCTGCTTCAGTCATGGTTCTGTCCTTTCCTCCATCATAGTTCGGGGCAAAGACCTTTTATCCCCGGCTTCATGCGATGTCAATTTCACGAATTGCTTCACGGCCAATCCG
>CAMNLO010000210.1 GCA_946543095.1 uncultured bacterium | reverse complement strand
AACGGAAATATGTCGCTTCGCGACCGAAGCCCTTCTGGAGATCTGCGGCAGGTATTCCGGGGTCTGGGCCGTAAACTTTAACTGCCCCGGCCAGATCACCGTCTCCGGTCTTGCTTCCCAAATGGAGGAATTCTCAGCAGACATAAAGGCACAGGGCGGCAGGATGATCCCCCTGAAGGTCAGCGGGGCCTTCCATTCTCCGTTTATGAAGGAGGCGGCCCTGGCTTTTGAAAAAGAGCTTTCCGCCGCTCAGCTGTCAAAGCCTGCCCTTCCGCTCTATTCCGATCTTACGGCGAAACCCTATGAGGGGGATCCTGCATCCCTCCTCTCCTCCCAGATCTGCAATCCCGTGCAGTGGGAGGCGCTGATCCGGAATATGATCTCAGACGGCATGGATCAGTTCATCGAGATCGGCCCCGGAAAGACCCTCACCAATATGATCCGGAAGATCGATCCTTCCGTGAAGGCTTGCACCATACAGGAATACATGGAGGAAACAGGATGCTGAAAGGAAAAACCGCGGTAGTCACCGGAGGCTCCCGGGGCATCGGAAAAGCCATCGCCATAAAGTTTGCCACTCTGGAGGCAGATATCGCCGTGATCTATGCGGGAAATACCGATGCCGCAGAGAGGACCTGCGAAGAATGCAGAGAATACGGCGCAGAGGCAAGAGCCTACCGGTGCGATGTGGCGGATTTTGCTGCCGCAAAGGAGACTGTGGCAAAGATCAAAGCGGATTTCGGCGCTGCCCACATCCTGGTGAATAACGCCGGGATCACCCGGGACAGCCTTGCCGCCATGATGAAGGAAGAGGATTTCGATGCGGTGCTGAACACAAACTTAAAGGGTGCCTTTCATATGATCCGTCATATGAGCGGCCTGTTTCTAAAGGAACGGGAGGGCTGCATCATCAATATCTCTTCGGTCTCCGGCCTGATGGGAAATGCGGGACAGTGCAATTATGCCGCCTCCAAGGCAGGGCTCATCGGGCTGACCAAGTCCGTGGCAAAGGAGCTGGCCCCAAGGGGCATCCGCTGCAATGCGGTGGCTCCCGGCTTTATCCGGACGGAAATGACAAAGGATCAGACGGATAACCCTCTGTTAAAGCTGATCCCATTAGGAAGAATGGGGAGTCCGGAGGATGTGGCACAGGCCGCAGCCTTCCTTGCCACGGCAGAGTATATCACAGGCGAAGTGCTGCGTGTGGACGGCGGCATCGCAATGTAAAAGAGCAGAAAAGGGAGAAGCAAATGAGTGAAAACAGACGAGTCGTGGTAACGGGCTTAGGCGCCATCACCCCTCTGGGAAACAATGTGAAGGACACCTGGGAGGGTTTGAAAAACGGCAAAAACGGCATTGCCCCCATCACCCGCTTTGATACGGAAGGCTTCAAGGCAAAGCTGGGAGCCGAGGTGAAGGGCTTTGATCCGAAGGAATATATGGAGGTGAACTCCACCCTCCGCACCGACCGCTACGCCCAGCTTGCCGCGGGAGCGGCAGACCAGGCGGTGGCGGATGGCGGCATTGAGGGCAAGGTGGAGCCGGAGCGCTTCGCCGTCCTCTTCGGCACAGGCATCGGCGGCATCGGCACCTTTGAAGCAGAGCACACAAAACTTCTGGAGCGGGGCCCCCGCCGGGTCTCCGCCCTGTTTGTTCCCATGATGATCGGCAACATGGCCTCCGGCCTGATCGCCATGCGCCACGACTGCAGAGGCCCGGCCATGCCTGCCGTCACCGCCTGCGCCTCCGGCTCCAACGCCATCGGGGAAGCGATGCGGCTGATCCGCCACGGCTATGCGGACGCGGTGATCTCGGGAGGCGCGGAAGCGGCCATTGTCCCCTCCGCCATTGCCGGCTTTGTGAACATGAGCGCCCTCTCCACCTCCGAGGACCCGGAGGCGGCATCCCTCCCCTTCGACAGGCGAAGAGGCGGCTTTGTCATCGGGGAAGGGGCTGTGGCCCTGATCCTGGAGGAATATGAGCACGCAAAGGCAAGGGGAGCAAAGATCTACGGCGAAGTCGCGGGCTACGGCTCCACCTGTGACGCCTTTCATATCACCTCTCCCCATCCGGAGGCCAGAGGAGGTGCCAGGGCCATGGAGGATGCCATGAAAGAAGCTTCCTTCAGCACGCAGGATGTGGTGTACATCAATGCCCACGGCACAGGGACTCCCATGAACGATGCGGTGGAGACCATTGCCATTAAGAAGGCTTTGGGCGAGGAACAGGCGAAAAGAGCCTTTGTCAGCTCCACCAAATCCATGACCGGCCATATGCTGGGGGCGGCGGGAGCCATGGAAGCCCTGGCCTGCCTCTTTGCCCTGCAGGAGGGGATCCTTCCTCCCACCATCAATCTGAAGGAGCAGGACGAGAAATGCGATCTGAACTGCATTCCAAACACTGCTATCAGGGAAGACATCACCCTTGCCCTCTCCAACTCCCTGGGATTCGGCGGTCATAACGCCTGTCTGGCCTTCCGGAAAATCCAGTATTTATCCCATTGGAGGAGATCATGAACGAAACCGAAATTCGAAAATATGCCGCTCTGATGCAGGAGCTGGGGCTTTCGGGGCTGGAGATCACAAAGGGAAGCGATACCCTGCGGCTGGAGCGCTCTCTGCAGGCATCCGTGGCGGCAGCACCCTCAGTCCCTCCGGAGGCTTCCCCCAAAGCATCCCCGGAACCAAAGGATTACATCAGCGTAAAATCTCCTATCGTCGGAGTGTTTTACGCCTGTCCCGCGGATAATGCCCCTCCCTATGTCTCCGTGGGAGACACTGTGACAAAGGGGCAGACTCTTTGCATCATAGAAGCCATGAAGCTGATGAATGAGATCTCTGCCGAGGAAGACGGCGTGATCAAAGAGATCTGCGTCCACAACGGACAGATCGTGGAATACGGAACGGAACTGTTCCGGATCGGAAAGAAACTATGAACAGAGAAGAGATCCAAAACATACTGCCCCACAGGGACGCAATGCTTCTCCTGGATGATGTGGAGAAGAAAGACAATGAGGCCATCGGCCACTACCATGTCCGGGGGGATGAATTCTTTTTGCAGGGCCATTTCCCGGGCCACCCCATAGTCCCCGGAGTCATCCTCTGTGAGATCCTGGCCCAGACCGCCTGCGTTCTGATGACGGATGCCCTGAAGGAGGGAACGCTGCCGGTTTACGCAGGGTTAAACAATGTGCGCTTCCGCGCTCCCGTAAGGCCAAACGACAGGATCGAGACCCGCTGCCGGATCAAACGCACAAAGCATCCCTTCTACTTTGCGGAAGGGTCTGTGTCCGTCGGGGAAACACTCTGCGCCTCGGCAGAGTTTTCCTTCGCGCTCACGGGAGTCTGACCTATGTTTTCCAAAATACTCATCGCCAACCGGGGGGAGATCGCGGTGCGCATCATCCGGGCCTGCAAGGAAATGGGGGTGGCCACCGTGGCAGTGTATTCCGAGGCGGATCAAAACGCCCTGCATACGGCCCTGGCGGACCAAAGCTACTGCATCGGAGGCCCGGAAGCCCGGGACAGCTATCTGAACGAGCCCCAGATCATCAGCGCCGCCTTGCTTTCAGGGGCACAGGCCATCCACCCGGGCTATGGCTTTCTGTCCGAAAATGCCCATTTTGCCCGCTCCTGCAGAAAAAACGGGCTGGTGTTCATCGGCCCCGATCCCGAAAGCATGGACCGGCTCAGCGACAAAGCCCTGTTAAAGGAGCTGATCCGGGACACGGGGCTCACGGTGATCCCGGGAACAAAGGCCCTGAACTCTGTGGAAGAAGCAAAACGCTTTGCAGCAGACATCGGATATCCCGTGATGTTAAAGGCCTGCGCCGGAGGCGGCGGCCGGGGGATCCGGCTGATCCGCTCCGAGGAGGAGCTGGAGGAGGCCTGGCATCAGGCTGCGGGCGAAGCGGTAAGCGCCTTCGGGGACGGCAGCCTCTATCTGGAAAAGTATATTTATCCTGCCAGGCATGTGGAGCTGCAGATCCTTGCGGACGAGCAGGGAAACGCGGTGTGCCTGGGGGACAGGGACTGCTCCCTGCAGAGAAGAAACCAGAAGCTTCTGGAGGAGACCCC
>CAMNLO010000209.1 GCA_946543095.1 uncultured bacterium | reverse complement strand
TCGTTTCCGTCATGCATGTGAACAACGAGATCGGCGCCATTGAACCCCTGAGGGAGATCAGCGGGCTGATCCGGAAGAAAGCGCCGAAGGCCCTGTTTCACACGGATGCCGTGCAAAGCTACGGAAAGCTGAAGATCAGTCCCAAAGAGCTGGGGGTGGATCTTTTGTCCGCAAGCGGGCATAAATTCCACGGTCCCAAGGGCACGGGCTTTCTGTACGCCGCGGAAAGAGCAAGGCTCAGGCCCATCCTCTTCGGCGGGGGGCAGCAGAAAAACCTGCGCTCGGGAACGGAAAACGTCCCCGGCATCGCCGGTCTTGCCCTGGCGGCGAAAGCGGCATATGCGTCTCTTGAAGCGGATCAGCAGCGGATGAGAACGCTTCGGGAGCATTTTCTGAAGGAGGTAAGGGACAGACTTCCGGACACGATCTTAAACGGAGGAGATGAGGAAGAGGTGAAGACCGCCCGGCAGGCGCCGGGCATCGTGAGCTTAAGCTTTCCGGGGCTCCGGAGCGAAGTGCTCCTCCATGCTCTGGAGGAGAAGGGGGTTTTTGCCTCCGCGGGATCCGCCTGCGCCAGCAACCACGCAGACAGGACCTCCGCCACCCTCCGGGCCATCGGCCTGAAGAAGGAGCTTTCCGACGGGACCCTCCGGTTTTCCTTCAGCCGCTTCACCACAAAGGAAGAGCTGACCTATGCGGCCGAAGTTCTTCAGGACAGCACCAAAGCGCTGAAGGCCTTTGTCAGGAAATAGGATCCGTCTCCGCCGGCTTCATGGGGAGCACCACGTCGGTATGAAATTCCTTTTCCACATGGGTGAATCTTGCGCTTCCCCCGTATTTTTCCGCAGTCTCCCGGATGGATCTCAGTCCCAGCCCCGGGCCGGTTTTTCTGGTGGAAAGATACTCGTCGCCGTGCATGCGGGGATTTCCGTCGAAGGCATTGGTGGCCACGATATAGAGCCGGGACCCGGATTTTACCCGGATCACAAGATCCACAAAGCGTTCCTCAAACGGAATGCCGCTGCCGGCTAAGATCGCATTTTCCAGAATGTTTCCCAGAATGCTGCAAAGATCGATATCGGATATCCCGGTGTTTTCCGGCAGCTCCACGGACAGATCCAGAGCGGTGTCCTCCGTTTTTGCCATCTGTGCGTAATAGTTTAACAATGCGTTCACGGCGGTGTTGCCGCAGAAGGTCCAGGTCTCATTTTTGGGCTGTGCGGCGATGTAGTCGTCCAGATAGACTTCAGCCGCTCTGTAATCCTCGTTCTTGAGCAGCATATCCAGGATCCCGATGGTGTGCTTGAAATCATGACGCACCTTCGCCGTTTCATTCATATACCGCTGCTGGGCCAGATATGCGCTTTCCTGTATTTCCAGGATCCTGTTCCGTTCCATAGCCTCCGCAGCCTTCATCAGATCGTTGACGATATAGTAGAACAGCATGGTAAGCAGGAGAAAGAGGATCAGGAGCAGGATCAGGACCCCCCAGTAAGCGATCTGCATCAGGTTGACGTGAAGCGTCTCATATTTTCTCGGAACGATCAGCAGATTAAAGCCAAGAAAGATCCCCCATACGGGAATACTGATGATATATCCTCTGGAGATGTCGAATTCATTGACCATCTGTGTTCCCAGCTTATGCATGGGAACGATGGAGATCGCGGCGGCGAAGACGGAAAGCAGCGCCTTGAGGGCAGCGGCCTGCAGACTTAATTCGTTCACCGTCCCCGTGGGATGGATCCATGCGTCAAAGCCCACGGCGAAGTTTGCAAAGAAGCTCATGTAGGTGATCACCAGGAAAAAGATGGAAAGGCTCTTATGGACCGGCACATCCAGGGCATCGTGATAGATCAGATAAGAGATGACCAAAAGCAGCGGCAGCAGGGTATTATAGGGGGGATGATATGCCGCCTCAAACAGGGAGAGCGCCGCCACCAGGAAAAACAGCTGCCAAAAGGCCTTCTTCAATACGGTTTTTGCGTCCCCCTTCAGCTTGTCCATCATGGGGGTGAATAAAAGAACTGCGGAGGGGAATGCCATAAAAAGGGAGAGGAAGGAGATGAACAGCCTTTGGAGGTTCATTTTCCCCTCCTCCTGTCCCTGCGCTCGGAGCGGATCTCATCAAACTGGAAATTGCGCCAGGTAGCCTCCAGCTTTTTCGACCCGCGCACATTCACAGGCAGGGTCATTCCGTTATCCAGCAAGCAGGCTGTCCCGTCGATCATCACGATATGCTCCATGTTCACGAGAACACCCCGCAGGATCAGCAGGAAACGCATGTCGTTGCATACCATTTCGCTGATCTCGGAAAAGGTCAGCCCGGTCAGATAGCTGTGTCCGTCCGCGTCAAGGATCTCTACCTTGCGATGCGAGCCGGTGCGGATCACCGCGATATCCGTAAGCGGAAGAGCGATGTCGTTCTTTTCCGTGGGGAAGGTCAGTTTTGGAGTGGTATTCAGCTCCGTTTGGCGCAGCAGCACATCATCCAGCACCTGAAAGATCCGCTCTTTCTTCGCAGGCTTGGCGATATAGTCGAAGGCGTGCAGGGAAAAGGCCTCCGGCATGTGTTCGTCGCTGGAGGTGAGGAAAATAATGATGGCATGACGGTCCTGCGCAAGGATATGCCTTGCGGCCTCCACGCCGCTCATGCCGGACATATAGATATCCAGGAAGATCGCGGTGTAGGCATAGGGGCTGTATTGCTGAAGCAGCTCCTCCCCGCTGTGGAAGGTCTCAAGGGAAAGCGCAAGCTTCCCCAGGGAGGCATATTCCTTCAGCACCGACGAGATCGTATCGATCTCCAGCTGTTCATCATCTGCGATGGCAAAGTTCACAGGACCGGCTTATCCGGGCGCGGATTTGAGATCGCCCTGGCCACATGGATCCCGCTGGCGGAGGCGTGGGAGAGGGAGTGGGTCACGCCGCTGCCGTCCCCGATCATATAAAGCCCCTTGTGGCAGGTCTCCAGATTCTCATCCACCTCGGCCTCCATATTGTAAAACTTCACCTCCACCCCGTAGAGCAGGGTATCGTCGTTGGCCGTCCCGGGGGCGATCTTATCCAGGGCATAGATCATCTCGATGATCCCGTCCAGGATCCGCTTGGGAAGCACCAGGCTTAGATCCCCGGGCACCGCCTGCAGCGTGGGCACCACGAAGTTTTCGTCAAGACGCTTCTGGGTGCTGCGCCTGCCCCGGATCAGATCCCCGAAGCGCTGCACGATGACGCCGCCCCCCAGCATATTGGAAAGCCTGGCGATGCTTTCCCCGTAGCCGTTGGAATCCTTGAAGGGCTCGGAAAAATGCTTGGCCACCAGCAGCGCGAAATTCGTATTCCCCGTCCGCTTCTTCGGATCCTCGTAGCTATGCCCGTTTACAGTCACGATCCCGTTTGTGTTTTCCTCCACCACGCTGCCGTAGGGATTCATGCAGAAGGTCCGGACCTTGTCCTCGTATTTTTCCGTGCGGTAAACGATCTTGCTCTCATAGAGCCGGTCCGTGAGATGGGAGAAAAGCTCTGCCGCAAGCTCCACCCGGACCCCTAAGTCCACCCGGTTTGATCTGGTGGGGATCTTCAGCTCTTCGCAGATCGTCTCCATCCATTTGCTGCCGCTCCTCCCCACGGAGATCACGCATTTTTCGCAGGTATACTCTCCCTTTGCCGTGGTGATCCGATACCCTGTTTCTTCCTTATGCACAGCCTCCACGGGGGTGCGGAAACAGAAATCCACCTTTCCGTCCAGTTCTTTGAACAGGTTTTCCAGCACGATATAGTTAATGTCCGTCCCAAGATGCCTGACAGAGGCATCCAGAAGCTTCAGCTTGTTCTGCATGCAGGTTTTTTTGATATCGGTGCCGGCGGTGGTGTAGAGCTTTGTCCCCTCGCCGCCGTGCTCCAGATTGATCCGGTCCACGTATTCCATCAGCTCGATGGCTTCTTTTCTGCCCACATGCTCGTAGAGGGTGCCGCCGAAATCATTGGTGATATTGTATTTTCCGTCGGAAAAGGCGCCTGCGCCGCCGAAGCCGCTCATGATGGAGCCGGTTTTGCAGTGGATGCAGGTTTTCACCTTATCACCGT
>CAMNLO010000208.1 GCA_946543095.1 uncultured bacterium | reverse complement strand
GGGCGGTCCGTATGGATCGCCCTTTTTTGTGGCAGAGCCGCCGAAAAAAATCTGCCGCTTTGCGGCCGGCACTCGCCGTTTCCATCTCTTGCGAAAGGAATCAATATGACAGATCTGCTTCTGGACAGTCTGCTGGATGCCTTCCTGGACACCCTGCGGATCCTGCCCTTTTTATTTCTCACCTATCTGGCCATGGAATGGCTGGAGCACCGGGCGGAGAATCCCATGCGGCTTGCCATCCGCAACGGGGGACATATCGGGCCACTCATCGGGGCGGCCCTGGGGGTGGTGCCCCAGTGCGGCTTTTCCGCTACTGCGTCCAGCCTCTTTGCGGGTGGCGTCATCTCTTTGGGAACCCTTCTGGCCGTATTCCTGTCCACCTCCGATGAAATGCTGCCTCTGCTCTTAACGGCAGGGGCGGGGATCCGTATGATCCTTGCAATCCTCGGGATCAAAGCCTTCTATGCCATGGCGGCGGGGTTTCTTGTGGATCTGGTGCACCGGAGAGTGCAGCCCGTCCATATGGGTGAGGAATTTCAAATGGCAAAGCTCTGCGAGGAGGAGCACTGCGGGTGCGACAAGAATCTTCTGAAATCGGCGCTGCATCACACCGTAACGGTCACCGCGGCCATCTTTATCGTGTCCCTTCTGCTCACCGTAAGCATCAATGTGATCGGTGAGGAGGCTCTTGGAGGGCTGTTTCAGGGACACAGGCTTCTGGCGCCGTTTCTGGCGGGAGTCGTGGGGCTGATCCCTAACTGTGCTTCTTCCGTGGTGCTGACAGAGCTGTATCTGGAGGGGCTGCTTTCCGCGGATGCCATGCTGGCGGGGCTTTTTGTGAACGCGGGAGTTGGGCTCATCGTGCTGTTCCAGACTGCCAGGCCCATCCGAAGGAATATCGGCATCACTGCCCTGCTCTATGCCCTTGGGGTCGCCGGGGGCATGCTGATGGGCGTTCTTCCCCCGGGAGTCCTGTTATAATGGAGCGATTCAGGGTCAACGGAAATCAGATCAAGCTCTTTGCCTGCTTTTCCATGCTCATCGACCATATCGGGCTGAATTTCTTTCGGGGCACTCCCTGGTACTATTATTTCCGCGTCTTCGGGCGCATGGCTTTCCCGCTGTATCTGTTTTTGCTGACGGAGGGGGCGCTGCACACGAGAGACCGCAAAAAGTATCTCGGGAGGCTTTTGCTCTTTGCCCTTCTTTCCGAGATCCCCTTTAACCTGGGCAGCAGGGGAAAGGTGTTCGCCCCGGAGAAGCAGAATGTGTTCTGGACCCTTGCCCTGGTGCTTGTGTGCATATATGTGCTGGAATGGGCCGTCAGGAATGGGTATCGGCCCCTGTATCTTACGGGAGCGGGAACGGTGGTGGCGCTGGCCCTGGCGGCGGCGGAGCTTATGCACACGGACTACAGATCCATCGGGGTTGCCTCCGGCATCGCTGTCTATGTGCTCTACCGCTATTGTCCCCTGAATGTGATCTTCAGCGTGTTCATCCTGTGCCTGTCCGTGTGGTGGGAGATCGCTGCCATTGCGGCAGTGCTGCCGGCGGCGGTGTGCTATGACGGGACCAGAGGGAAGGAAGGAAAATGGACGAAGTGGGCCTTCTATGCGTTTTATCCTTTGCATCTGCTGGCCCTCTGGTGGATCAGGCAGAGAGTCATGGGAGCCTGAGGGGAAGGGTTTTTGGTTACACTTCAGCGGACTGGCAGGCCGCTGAAGTATAACGGATTTTGTCGAAATGTTCCGATATTGCACATTTGTGCTTGAATATCGCGCCGGGTTAGTGTATAAATCATAGTAGATATTTATGGTCTTTTGAAATCGTCAGGTGCTAAGGAAAACCATATGTAGCTTTTTCCATACGTGGTTTGTGACCCAGTGTCATGGAGGAAAGCATGGAAATACCGCTCGATAGCAGTTTTTCCATGCCTGTATTTTGTGCATACTCAGCCTTCGGCTGAGATTACAGGCGTCCCAAACTTCACTGTTCCTATCAGAGAAATTGCATTCGCAATTTTCCATCAGGCTGCCGCTGAAACGGCGTGTGAGGAAGTATGAGGTTTGTGCCAGCTGCCGAGCTGAAGCCGGGCATGATCACAACTAAACCGATCTATCAGAGGGGCATTCTGATCCTGGCGGCAAACCATACTCTGAAACAGGACACGATCAACGCCATCCGACGCTCCGATCTCCAGGGGCTTTATATCTACGACGAATTCTCCAATTTTGAACAACTGAATCTGATCCTGGATGACAATCTCCGCTACCAGATGGTCAGGGAGATGCGGGACTTCAATATCGACCAGGTGGTCTATCTGTCCAATCAGATCGTGGACAGTGTCCTGGCCATGGGGGATAAGGCACTGGTGGACTTGAACGAGCTCATGGTCTATGACGAGGACACCTACCACCATTCCATGGATGTGTCGCTCCTTTCCACCACCTGCGGCGTTGCCATGGGACTGAACAATGCGGAGCTGAAGAATCTGGCTCTGGCGGCGGCCCTTCACGATATCGGGAAACGCCTGATCCCGAAGCGGATCCTGAATAAGAAGGAAGCACTGACAGAGGAGGAACGGGAGATCATCCGGAACCATCCGAGGGCGGGCTACGATCTTTTGTATAACAATTCCAGCATTTCCGCTTTTGTACGAAGTGCAATCCTTTCTCACCACGAAAACTGGGACGGCTCAGGCTATCCGAAGAAGCTGAAGGGGGAGGCGATCCCGCGCTTCGGCATGATCATCCATGTGGCGGATGTGTATGACGCCCTGATCCGGAAGCGCCCCTATAAAGACCAGTTCGCCCAGAGTGAGGCCATCGAATACCTTAAAGAAAACAGAAATATACTGTTCGACTCCCGGGTGGTGCAGGCGTTTCTGGACAACCTGGTGGTGTATCCCGTGGGCTCCACTGTGACCCTTTCCGACGGGCGGGTGGCAAGAGTCGTGCAGAACCGCAGGGCCCACATCATGCGTCCGGTGGTGGTGACGGTGGATTATCAGGTTTATATCGACCTGGGGAAGGACACCCGCTACAAGGACATCACCATTGTGGAAGCGGATGATCCGGGGAATCAGGTGGAAAGGGAGGTGTGCATCTGAGGGCGGCCCTTGACAACAGGCAGGAATTGTGACATAATCCATATCTGCGCGATGTAATTCGAATCGCATTTCGCGCAGTAAGTTAATATCTGGGGATATAGCTCAGCTGGGAGAGCGCAGCGTTCGCAACGCTGAGGTCGGGGGTTCGAATCCCCTTGTCTCCAGACGGCCGTGAAGCTTAAGGAAGTACGTTTTTACGACGTTTCCGTCAGCTTCACGGCTTTTATTTTACCTTATTTCAGAACCATCCCCTTTGACATCGAAAACTGAAGACATACAACAAACACTCGCGGTTATTTAAGGGGACGTTTGACTTCATAGTTAGTTCAGGCATAGAACGCGACTCTGACAAAAGCGTAAACCTTTCACGTTACTATTCACAGAAAAGATAATTCACAATGAAGAATCAAATCATACATCGCAAATCTTGCGCAGAACCGCCTAACATCAAGGTTCGCTATGGATTTGAATAAAAGCCTGCCAGAAAATCTGGCAGGCTTTTATAAAATAGTGGTAGTTATTTATAAATAATACCAATATTAACTATTGACATTTTGATTGGTATGATATACAATAATAAGTACCAAGCATTCTTGAAAGGAGAATCTGAAATGTCAATCGTCAGGTACACAAACAAGAAAACCGGAGTTGTCACTTTGTATGAATCAACATCCCATTATGATCCGGAAACAAAACAGTCTCGTCCCGTCAGAAAGTATCTCGGTGTGGAAGATCCCGAAACAGGGAAGCTCATCCCTTCCTCCGGACAGCGTGGCAGAAAAAAGGCAGACGGATCCGCACCGGAAAAGAGAGAAGAAGGAGAAACCAAGTATAAGGCCAGATATGAGAAGCTCAAGAAGGAGTGTGAAGAAAAAAGTGAAAAAATAAAACAGCTGGAGCATGAAAACATAAAACTCCGTTTCTTTCTGAGTAAGCTGCGGGATTCCATTTCGGAACTGATCGCGGAAGAACCGGTTT
>CAMNLO010000207.1 GCA_946543095.1 uncultured bacterium | reverse complement strand
TCCACGATCTCGCTGACATGATCCTTATAGGCCACCACAAAGCGTCCGGGCTTGCTCTGCTCCTTAAACAGCACCAGTGTGCTGACGCTTAGGTCCTTCACGAAGATCCCGAACTTGTCTAAAAGCTCTCCTCTTGCACAGTATGCGCAGTTCATATCCTTTTCCATGATGCCCTCCTTTAATGCAGACTTATGGTTTCTTGGCCTTTACCCAAATTGATATTGTCCCCACCGGAAAAAGCAGGCGCCGGCGGATATGCGCCGGTGTTTCACTGCTCCGCTCCGGTTACCTTATCCGGTATATCCGGCTTTCAGTCCGGCTCTGTGTTATGTAAACTACTTGGTTTCGTGCTTCGTCAGATACACCTTCCCCTCTGTTCCCTCCAACAGCCGTTTGATATTGCTCCGGTGCTGGAAAAACGCCAGAAAGGCGATGACAAAGGCGATCACATAGATCTCCGCCAGATTGTTTCCGGGGATCGCCCCGAAGATCCCCATCTGTCCCGCAATGATGGTCCAGATGAAAAAGCCCACGTTCACCAGAAGGCTTCCCACGGACACATAATGGAAGATAAAGAATTCCGGGAAGAACAGCAGGATCCCCACCAGAGTCAGGCTCCAGTGGATGGACAGGATCAGCCCCGCAGTGCAGGCAATGCCCTTGCCTCCCTTGAATTTCAGCCACACCGGGAAATCATGCCCGATGATCACCCCCAGAGCGGTATAGTATTTCAGCAAAAACTTCAGCTCCGCGTATTCCCCTTTTCCGAAGAGGAAGGAGGTAAGAAGAATGGCCAATATGGTCTTTAAGATATCTCCCAGAAGAACGATGGCCCCGGCCTTGGGGCCTAACACCCTTAAAGCGTTGGTGGTTCCCAGGTTTCCGCTGCCGTGCTTGCGGATATCCGTTCCCACCAGTTTCCCGTAGAAGTAAGCCGACTGAAAATTACCGAATACATAGCCCACCAGAAGACAGCCCAGTCTTACGATCATTTCCCCTACTCCTTTTCCCGTTTCTTCTCTCTGGTAAAGAGCCGGATGGGCGTGCCTCTGAAACCGAAGGTCTCCCGGATCTGGTTCTCCAGATATCGCTCATAAGAAAAATGCATCAGCTTTTTATCGTTTACAAAGAGCACAAAGGTGGGAGGCTTGACACTCACCTGGGTGCCGTAGTAGATCTTCAGTGCCCTGCCCTTGTCGGAGGGAGGCTGCTTCATGGCAGTGGCCTCCGTCAGGATCTCGTTTAAGACCCCGGTCTGGATGCGCATGGCGTTATTCTCCGCCACGGTGTCGATCAAGGCAAAAAGCTTCGGGATCCGCTGCCCGTTTAAGGCGGAGATAAAAATCACTTCGGCGTAGGGCATAAAGGAAAGGATATCCCGGATCTTCTCTTCCGTGCGTTTGGCGGTCATGGTGTCCTTTTCCACCGCATCCCATTTGTTCACCGCCACGATCATGGCCTTGCCCCTGTCATGGGCAATGCCAGCGATCTTGGCGTCCTGCTCGCTGACTCCCTCCACCGCGTCGATCACAAGCACCGCCACATCCGCTCTTTCCACGGCGGCAACGGCCCTTAAGATCATGTAATGCTCCAGCTCTTCATTGATCTTGTTCTTTCTGCGCAGCCCCGCGGTGTCGATCAGCACATAATCCCTGCCGTTTCTGGAAAACTCCGTATCCACCGCGTCCCTTGTGGTGCCGGGGATATCCGAGACCACGAGCCTGTTTTCTCCCAGGATCTTATTGATGAGAGAGCTCTTGCCAACATTGGGCTTCCCGATGAGGGCCACCCGGATCTTTTCGTCCTCGCTCTCCTCTTCCCCTCCATCCTTCGGGAAATAGGAGCATACCTGGTCCAGCAGGTCTCCCAGACCCTGACGGTTTGCCGCGGAAATGGCCATGGGATCCCCCAGTCCCAGCTGGTAGAACTCATAAATCTCCAGCTGCTGCTTCTCATAGGAATCCACCTTATTGATGGCAAGGACCACGGGAGTGGCTGCCCGTCTCAGCATATCCGCCACCTTACCGTCCTGATCCGTGAGTCCCTGTCTCACATCACACAGGAATATGATCACATCCGCCATGTCAATGGCCATCTGGGCCTGCTCCCGCATCCGGGAGAGCAGAATGTCGCCGGAATCCGGCTCGATGCCACCGGTGTCCACCAGAGTGAAATGATAAGACAGCCAGGAGATCTCCGCGGTGATCCTGTCTCTCGTCACCCCGGGAGTGTCCTCCACAATGGAGATCCTTTCATTCGCCAGAGCATTGAACAATGTGGATTTTCCTACGTTTGGCCGGCCTACAATGGCCACCAGCGCCTTCTTTTTACGCATCCTCACCTGCCAGTTTTCTTACAAGGTCATATCCACTAGATTCTACAATATGGACCGGCACTTGTAAAGAATCCGCAAGTTCCCCCAAAGTCAGGTCATCCAGGAACACCTCTTCCCCGGCGCGCAGCACATTCTGGGGCAGATACAGGGCTTCTCCCAGCTCTTTCCCCTTCAGCTGCTCCCGGATATCCCCTCCCGTCAGGAGACCGGAGACCGTCACCCCAGGACCGAAAAACCGGTTTTTGATGCCATGGACCGAAACGGTAAGGCCGGGGCAGGTTTTCACGATCTTTTCCGAAAGCTCCCGGATCACAGGGGCTGCCAGGAGCCCTGTGGCAATGGAGATCTTTCGTTCTTTTATACTGCCCTCTTTTGTTTCTCTCTCCTGCAGGGCTTCCTCCACCTCATCCCTTAAAAGCCTCACCATCCCCACGCCGTTTTCCAGCTGGGGATAGCCGTCATAGACATCCGCCTTGGGGATGGGCTCTTCCGCCAGCAGATACCATTCATCGGAAGGATGGACAAAATGGTTCCCATACTCGTGATAAAGCGTTTCCTGAAGGGAATGGATCAGAGAAAGCACCTCTTTTGCGTCTTCCTTTTGAAACGGTTCCAAAGGAAACAGCTTTTCCCTGTATTTCGTCAGCCCCACCGGCACCACGGAAAGGCTCTCCAGACAGGGCAGATAACGGGACAGATCCTCGATGGTCTTTTGCAGCTGCTTTCCGTCATTGATCCCTTTGCATAAAACGATCTGGGCGTTCATGGTAAGCCCCGCTTCAAAAAAGCGGTCCAGGATATCCAGGGCTTCCCCGGCCCGGTCATTGTGCAGCATTTTGCAGCGCAGGGCTCTGTCAGTTGTGTGAACGGAGATGTTCACCGGAGAAAGACGATACCGGATGATCCGTTCGATATCATGCTCCGATAGATTGGTGAGGGTGATATAGTTGCCCTGTAAAAAGGAAAGCCTTGCGTCATCATCCTTAAAATACAAGGTCTTCCGCATTCCCTTTGGCATCTGGTCGATGAAGCAGAAGATGCAGCGGTTTTTACAGGAACGGTATTCATCCATCAGTCCCGAAGGGAATACCAGCCCCAGATCCTCATCCGGATCCTTTTCGATCTCCAAAAGCCATTCTTCCCCGTCCGGCTTCCGGATCAGCACCTCCAGCTCTTCCTCCTCCGTCAGATACTGATAATCAAAAATATCCTCTATTTCCTGCCCGTTGACGGCAATGAGCCTGTCACCGGCTTCGATCTCCAGCTCCCCGGCGATACTGCCCGGAAGCACCCTTTCGATCAGGTGTCCTGTCTGCTTCTTTCCCATTTTTTACTTAATTTAATATTCCTTGCGTTATGTCTACTACATATGGTATACTATGCCTCATCTTATACAAAAACTGCTGACCGGTCAAGCATGCCGGTCCCATGGAGGTCGCACATGAAGAAAAAATTTCTGGCAATATCGCTTTTGCTGTGTCTTACGCTGATGATCGGCGCCTGCGGGAAAACGGAAGAGGAAAAGCCCGAGGATTCCAGCCTTTCCATAGCGGAGCCCATTCCCGGCTGGGATGAGGAGGCACCCGCCGAAGAGCCCGAGATCGTTACAGAAGAAACAGAAATTCCGGAGCAGGAAGAGCCGGAATCGGATGAGGTCCGTCCCGGCATGTACCGCTCGGAGCTGACCAATGAGTGGATCGACGAAAGCTTAAAGGACCAGCGCCCCCTGGCTGTTATGGTGGACAACGAGACCACTGCCCTTCCCCATTTCGGC
>CAMNLO010000206.1 GCA_946543095.1 uncultured bacterium | reverse complement strand
TCCCTGGTGTTTGCAAACAGGATCAGGTGTTTTGGGTATCCCGTTTTCAGATTGGCTGCGATCCGGGAGGTTTCCTTTGTGTGGGCGTCAAAAATGATCCATTCTCTGTTCCGATAGATCAGCAGGAGAATACGGGAGAGGATATGGGTTCTGAGATTCAGCATCAGGGTGCCGATGATGCCGGCAAGAAGTCCCATGCTGAAGAGCATGAAGATCGCGCCGATAAGCCGTCCCACAGGGGAAACCGGTGTGACGTCACCATAGCCTACGGTGGTGAGCGTGGTGAGGGAATACCATACGGCGTTGAAGATAGTGGTGATGCCGGAGGGGTGGTCCGGTGCCCCGGCGATATAGATCCGTTCGGAGATGATCAGTCCCGTCAGCAGCAGAAGATACAGCAGGATCCCGGCTGCAAGGATATAGCGCTTTTTACCCTTCATGGAGAGTCTCCGTGTTTCAATCTTCCTCACATGCCGCTTTAGCGGCAGCCCGAGGAGAATTCGCGTATGCGGATTCTCTGATGGGATCAGTGTGATTTGGGCCGCTCTGCGGCACAAATACGGGTATGGAAAAACTGCTATCGAGCAGTTTTTTCATACTTTGCTCATGTTTGGCGGGACCGATTGGGTCCCTTGATCAATCGAGCAGGGAAGAGCTTGCTCGCACCCTGCTCGCTCGGCGAGCCAACCACCGCAAAGCGGCAGATTCCTTACGGCGGCTCTGCCATAACAAAAGGCACCCTTGCGGGTGCCTTTTGATGGGACCGTGCAGGATCGAACTGCAGACCTCCCGCACGTCAAGCGGACGCTCATCCCAGCTGAGCTACGATCCCAACAGACGGTATTGTAGCAGACTTTCGGTCCCTTGTAAAGCGTTTTTTATTCCACGATGGTGACCAGAATGGTCTCGGGGGTGCCGGCGAATGCGCCGTAAAGCATATTGTGGGTGTTCTTTTTCTTATCCGTCACAGGCACCAGCTCTCCCAACACCCGCTCCACTGTCCCGTCGGAATTCACGGAGGTCAGGATGAAGAGAGCATCCTCGGAAGCGGAACCCTTGTATTCCCCGGGAGTGGCAATAGTGTTGCCGTCCTTGTCCTTTCCGCTGGCGGCAGCCTTCATGGTGCCCAAGGTCCTTGCGGTGGCGCCCTTTGCAAGAGCGGTATCCAGCTTGTCCACAAGCTCTGACTTCTGAGGGGCATCCGTGGCAAAGGCATTCAGCGCGTCCCCAAGCTTTGAGGCATCCTGGATCTTTAAGAGGCCGCTGTTGATGGCGGAGCCGGTTCCCTTTGCAAGGGCTGCAAGATCTGTTTCCGTGCTGGAGCCGTCCGCGTTCTTTACGGAGCCCTTCACTGCGGAAGGATCCACGGAGGCTGTGCTGTCTGCCGGGGCAGGGGCTTCTGCGGGAGCTGTGTTTTTATTCTGGTCCTTCGAAGAGCCTGCGGTGTTTTGCGTCTTATCCTGGGCTGCAGGAGTGGTGGGAGCTGTGGTAGTGCCGGTGCCGCCCGCAGGGGTCACCACCGGGGAATAGTTCATCCAGTCGGAGCTGTCTCCTGCCATGGCGGAAAGGGGCATGGCCAGCATGCAGAGAGAAAGGATTAAGGAAATCGCAGTTTTCTTTTTCATGGTATCCTCCAAAATATCACTGATTCACATGGTTCCAGAACAGGTCAGGGATCTTCTCGGGATCAAGGCCTTCAAAGTCTGCCGCATCCGGAAGGTCCGAGATCTCCCCGCTTGCAAAAGCATCCGCCGCGGCAGTCAGATCCGCCACAAGGTCAGCACGGATATAGCCGTCGCTGCCGGAAAAGTCGATGAGATAGAAGCCGCCGTCATCCGTGACGCCCTTGATCTCGGCCCAGGAGCCCAGCTCCAGCTTCCCCACGCATTCGGAAGCAAGGGAGGGCAGGGCTCGCACATTCAGGTCAGAGGCGATAAAGGTCACATTCCCCGCCACGGAAGGATCCACGCTGAAGTCTCCTTCAGAGATCACATCGCTTCGAAGAGTGGTGTTTTCAGGTTCCTCCACAAGAAGCTGCACTTCAGGGGCTTTCGCCTCTTCCTCCTCTTCCTTTTCTTCGGACACTTCCTCCGTGTCTTTCTTTTTGTTTTCCTTTTCGGATTCCTTCTTTCCGCAGCCCGTAAGCAGAGCAAAGAGCATCACAAGGAGTGTGAGCATTATGAATCCGGAGATGACTGGTCTTTTTCTCATGAAACAGGATCCTCCTTTTTGCAGTAAGCGAAAAAAACAATTGCGGTTTGAGCCTGCTCAAATACGCAATGATCTGTTTCATTATAGTATATTGAAAATCTCCTTGTCAAAAAATTGTGATTCCGCTATTCTGAAGCCATGATGGGAAAGAGGATGGGCTGTGGTCAAAAGCTTTTGTCCCTGCTGCTGTTATCCGGCCTGGTACTGTTTGCGGTGCTTGCGGGGCTTTATGAAACGGTATGGAGTTCTCCCGCATACGAACTGAAACGGAACGCCTTTATGGCAGGCGGCTTCAGCAGGCAGCGGGAATGGCTAAACGAGACATATTGCTACAACGATGAACTGATCAATATCCTGCTTTTGGGGATCGACAAAAGAGGGCTCCTCAGGCAGGAGACCATTCCCGGAGATTATGAAGCCGGACAGGCGGACGCCGTGTATCTGGTGAGCCTTGATGAGAAGGCGGAGTGTGTGAAGGTCGTCACGCTTCCGAGAAACATGATGGTGCCCCTGGAGAAATATGATGAGCAGGGGGAGGTCTGCGAGTGCTTTGTGAATCAGCTCTGCCTGCAGTATGCCTTTGCGGGAGGCGGGGAAGCGGGACTCCTTAAGATGAAGGAAAAGGTGTCCATGCTTCTGGGCGGGATCCCCATTCACGGCTGCTTTGCCTCTGCCTTATCTGCGACAGGGCTTTTTGTGGACGCCATAGGAGGTGTCACGGTGCGGCTTCCGGAGGATCTTACAGGCTTAAACCCCGGCTGGAAACAGGGGGAAGTCATCCATCTGACGGGCCATGAGGCCTATGCGTATCTGCATTACAGGGACACCACCCTTCTGGGAAGCCCCATTATGAGGCTGGAGAGGCAGAAGGCCTTTCTTCTGGATGTATTAAGGGAATTCCGGGCTTCCCCGGAGCTTGCCTTTGATGTGACAAAGGATCTGAACACCCGCTTAAAGCCTTATATCAGCACGGACCTGACGCCGGACCAGATCCTGTATCTGATGGGAAAGCTGTTTCGGATCCCGCTGGAAGAGGACAGCTTTTACAGACCGGAGGGAGAGAGCAGGCTTGTGATCAATGAAGCGGGAAGGCGCTTTGACGATTTCTACGTGGAGGAGGAGAGCCTTCGGGAGATCACGGAGCAGGTGTTTTACCGGAAAAAGGACGGAAAGAACTGAGATGACGAAAGAGGAATTCAAAGAGCTGATCCTGGATGGCATGAAGGAGGACAAAAGGACCCTCATTGCTTTGGACGGAAGATGTGCCGCCGGAAAGACCACCCTTGCGGCATGGCTTTCCGCGGAAACCGGCTGCAGCGTATTCCATATGGATGATTTTTTCCTGCGCCCCGGGCAGCGGACGAAAGAGCGTTATGCGCAGCCGGGAGGCAATGTGGACCGTGAACGGTTCCGGGAGGAGATTCTGCTTCCCCTCAGGGAAGGAGCAGATGAGGGAAAGGTCAGGGCCTACGATTGCAGAAGCGGATTGCTGAAGCCACCCGTCAGTGTCAGAGCGGGAAGGGTCTGCCTGATCGAAGGGGCCTACTGCTGTCATCCTGAGCTGTGGGAGCTCTATGATCTCCATGTATTTCTGGATATCTCTCCCGAAGAACAGGAAGAAAGGATATTCCGCAGAAACGGCAGGGAGGGCCTTGCCACCTTCAAAGAGCGCTGGATCCCGCTGGAGGAGGCCTATTTTCAGGCCTTCGGGATCAAGGAGAGGTGCGATATCCGTTTGGATCAGACATACTGCATAAGAACTGCTTGACAAAATACCGGTTAGCAGTGTATAACTACTTGTTAGATAAGACTAACCAGTATGTTCCTGACATGGAAAACAGTGGGAAAGGCGGCATTATGATGACAATGATCATGGATAATATGGGAACCATTCTGGT
>CAMNLO010000205.1 GCA_946543095.1 uncultured bacterium | reverse complement strand
CAGCACGGACAAACCTCCTTTCAGCTGTGCACTATAATTTTACATAATTAATTACGTAACGTCAAGTGATCACATCACAGTCTTTATAACCAATAAAATTGATAAGCTGATAACACTGTCAGTCCGTAAAACAACCATTCATGCATTAACATATCATATGCACACTTGCTTTTCCTATTGTGAATGCGAGAAAGTATATCGTGCTGACATCGGAAAGCTTCCCTGCAATGGCAAGCTACGATGTGTTATCAAATCTTATCCATGGAAGAGAAGTCCCGGAAGACGGAGCAAAACATCCAATGACCAAGAATGCGATACAGAAGGGTATCGATGACTTGAAATCTCTAATATGTGGATATGATTCATATTTTGATTGCACTACCATTATAGGTGATCAGTTCACACCGGAGAACCCGTCATTTGGTGAAGCGCTTACCGTCAAAATGCTCAGGTTTTCCAAAAAAACCCGTTTCATTTGACAGTGCTGTGTGACCAAATTATAATACAAACCATAGGTTATCTTAAAAACCAAATAAACGAAAGGCGGGGTTTGCAATGCTGGCCGCGGGTGTAATGAATGGCTTGGTGATCTGGATTTACAACATCATTAATTGGTTCAAAAGGGTGTATTATCATTTCAAAGGCGCTGTCTCCGTGTTTGCCACATGTCAGGGGGAAGCGAATTCAGAAGGATCATGGCGTTTTAGCTTCATGTACGAGGGACGGGAAAAAACCGTCAAGGTTATTGAGCCAGCCGGTAAAGACGTTCTTGAAAAACTGACTCCCGAAAGCGGAGAGGTGGAATTGCTTTGGATTCCGGAGAAGAAGAACGCTATGCTGATGCGCTATTACGACAACAAAGGCCTGCTGGCCTGTGATCTCGGTTCCATCATCAGCCTGGTTCTCCTGATTGCCGGAATGGCGCTGATTTACACTTCCACCAGGAACCCGGGTGGAACAGTATGGGCGATGGCACTGACCTATATTTCCATTCCGTGCATGATCATCCTTTCGATCATCCGGAAAAAATTCAGGAAGTATTAATTCGAAAGGGGATCGCGAAATGCTTGTTCAGGTGATCCCGAATCTGACCACCTTTTGGCTGGCGGACTACAATCGCTCTGAAGTGCTTTCGTTTACGCCGGAGCATAAGCTGAGTTCCTACACCACGGAAGCGTTCATGCGCCTTGTAATAGCCAACTGTGGAACACACGGGGAAAAGCAGTTTCAGCTCAGTGATGACGTAATGGAGTTTTTCTTTAAGCGGGACCTGTTTCATTCACATAGGCTGATCTCTAAGGGACGCTATGAAACCGGGGATTCTCAGACCGCAGCAACTATATGGCGTTACATCGACAGCGAAAGCAACGCCATCTGGGAAGAAGAACGCTGCCAAGGCAACGGCCGGCATGGCCTTTCCGGCAGGTTTTACATCTATGAGTTTCAGGGGTATACCTTCAGAAGCAACATGAATCTGAACATTCCTGGCCACCCGGTGCGGAAATACGAAACGTATTATCTGGATAAGAACGGGAACTTCACTTCCCCGGAGAAAGCTTATCGGACTGTTCATCGTGAATTGGATGAAGACGGGTCGCTGTTGAAAGAAATGTTCAGTTTTCCAGACAGGAACTCTCGGAGCTGACTTTTCCGATTATTCAGGAACATCTTCAGGAAAAAGGATTTTTGAAAGAAACGGAATCCTGACAGGCTCTTTCCTCTGCAGATAACATTTCCTCTTTCCGGGAAAGAACAGGGAGGGGATGCAGTATGATTTACAAAGAAAGTGATTTCAGGCAGACCAAAGCCGCATACGACAACTCACTGCAGAGAACTATGATTTGCGGAGTTGGCGTCTTTGGGGATGAAGTATATGCCGCCTCGGCATCTGTTGCCATACAGCAGGTTTATGACCGCTATTGGGTGTGGGTCAGACTTACAAAAGCCGAATACGACGCCTTCGCCAACAACCTGGAAACAATCCGCTCCCTGATCGATGATGAAAAGCGGCTTCTCCTTACATACCGTTCCATGCGTCCTGACATCAAATCCTTTGATTCGGATCTTCTCGGCCCGGAACCGCTTGGACCCGGAAAAAATGGGAAGTGATATTTGCACCGGTTATCTGCCGGACAGATAGATTCAGGACAGGAAAACAGTTTTTTATTATATGGTATCCGTCAAACAATGGCGCATTTGTGAACTGACCCGGGACTGTGGATGAACAGGGGAATGTATGATGGTTGAAGAAAACCACGTATGTATCAAATCAGCGCCTCCGACTGAGGCGATGGCAAAACCGCAGATTACGACATGTTTCAAACCGCGGGAACATACATACTATCAGGGAAAAGAGTACACAATCGTCAAAGGTCTTGTTTTTCGCGATCCGCTTATCTGTCTTCGTGACGAACAGGGACAGGAACTGACTGTTCCGGCGCAGACTATCGCTCACACCTATTATTACAGCGTTGAAGTCTGGATCAATGGTTTCCATTATCTTTATAGCGCGAAGGATATTGTCTCATCCCATGAGATTATCCTGTGGGCGGATTTCTGCAATGCTGCGATGGCGCAGGAGGGCTTTCGTGTTGTCAACAAGGGTGAATATGAAGCGCTGTTCGATGCAGACGAGCACCGGAACGACCATATTTATGTGCAGTATATAGGCGACTACGATTATTGGCAGACGGAGGAGACCGGCAAAACAAGTCGCCGCAACATACGGCTGCCGCAGGGCCGGGAAGCCATGACTGCCCTTGTACAAAAATACTGTGAAGAGCATTCGCTGCCTTTTTATAAGTAATTGTTTGACAGATCGCGGATTGTGTCTGTGTGTGTCTGTGTGTGTAAAATGTCTTATTTGAAACATGGGGGATGTTATGCAAAGGACTGAGGCGGATACCCGGGAGGGAAAACGCGCCGGGGCGGATACGGGAAAGCATCGGGAGATTCCCGGCAGGGAGTATGTTGCTTTCATCTGCCGGCTGTACGGGGACCGGTATGACGACCGGGAGGAGGACTGCCGGACCAAAGGACTGGACTGGGAGCCGGGGGTGAAGGCCGGGCATAAAAGCATGGGGGCTTTCCAGAAGGAGCTGGAGGAGGTTTACGGGATTCATCTGTCCAGAACGAAGCTGCAGAAGATCCTGATTACCGGGGGATGCTGGAGCACGGAGCGGAGCCGGGAGATTCAATGGCTGTATGAGGAATACACTTCCTTGAAGGAAAAGGGGGGAAGAGGGCTCAGCGGGGATGCCGCGGTGCGGGAGATAGCGAGGCACCTGGGAATCAGCACGGTTTCGGTGACCATTAACCTGCCCTACGGGAAGGTGGTATACGGGCTGGAAAACAATTCCTCCAACGCCAGGCGCATTGACCGGTGGAGGGCGAAGAAGAAGGGGGCGGCGCGGAGCGTTGGCGTGTGCCTCGTTGACGGGGTTTGAGGACGTGTGATACACTGCCCTTGTCGGAAAACAGATTAACGATTTTTGAGGGATGAGACGATGAGCAGCTGGAAGAGCGAAGCGGAAGCCAGGGAACAGATCAAGGGCATGGTGGCGCAGTACTACCATGATTTCAAGGAGAAAAAGGGGGAGTTTACGCCGGGGGACAGGATTGCGTATGCCTCCCGGGTCTTTGACGAGAAGGAGATGCAGGCGCTGACGGACGCGGCGCTGGATTTCTGGCTGACCACGGGGCGGTTCGCGGATCAGTTTGAGAAGGAGTTTGCCGCGTGGATCGGGGTGAAGTATGCCCACCTGGTGAACTCCGGGTCCTCGGCGAACCTGATCGCCTTCATGGCGCTGACGGCGCCGGAGCTGGGGGAGCGGCAGATCCTGCCCGGGGACGAGGTAATTACCGTGGCCTGCGGGTTCCCCACCACGGTGACGCCGGTGCTGAACTACGGGGCGGTGCCGGTGTTCGTGGACGTGACGGTGCCCCAGTACAACATCGACGTGACGAAGCTGGAGGGGGCGCTGTCCGGGAAGACCAAGGCGGTGATGATCGCCCATACCCTGGGGAATCCCTTTGATCTGAAAGCGGTAAAGGCCTTCTGCGAGAAGCATAACCTGTGGCTGGTGGAGGACAACTGCGACGCCCTGGGGACG
>CAMNLO010000204.1 GCA_946543095.1 uncultured bacterium | reverse complement strand
GAGCCGCCTGCGCGTGTATCATTCTTCCTCCCATACCGTCATCATAGTGGGGGGCAAAAGACCTTTTGGCCCCGACATCATATCATAAAGAATCAAGAGGATCATGACAGATTACGCAATAAGAATCGAAAACCTGACGAAAAAATACAACCTCTACGCAAAGCCCTCCGACCGGCTGGTGGAGGCGCTGCTTCCTTTCGTGAAGAAGCGCTCCGGGGAGCACTACGCCCTGAAAGGGCTGGATCTGCAGATCAAAAGGGGAGAGACCCTGGGGCTTATCGGCAAGAATGGCTCCGGAAAATCCACCCTGTTAAAGATCATTACGGGGGTTCTGACCCCCACCTCCGGATCCGTCACGGTGGAGGGCCGCATATCGGCGCTGCTGGAGCTGGGAGCCGGCTTCAACATGGAGTACACCGGCATTGAGAATGTGTACTTAAACGGCATCATGCTGGGCTTTACCAAAGAGGAGATCGATCAGAGGCTTTCGGAGATCCTTGCTTTTGCGGACATTGGAGATTATGTAAACCAGCCTGTAAAGACCTATTCCTCAGGCATGTTCGTGCGGTTGGCCTTTGCACTGGCCATTAATATCGAGCCTGAGATCCTGATCGTGGACGAGGCCTTATCCGTGGGGGATGTGTTCTTTCAGGCAAAATGCTACCACAAATTCGAGGAGTTCAGGGCCCAGGGAAAGACCATTCTCTTTGTGAGCCATGACCTTTCCAGCATTGCGAAATACGCGGACAGGGTGGCCCTTTTAAACGAGGGAGAGCTTCTGGAGACCGGGGATCCCAAGACCGTGATCGATTCCTACAAGCAGGTGCTGGTGGGGCTGACCCCGGTGAGCGTTTCCGGTGAGGGAGCAAAGGCGCGGAAGGCCGCGTGTGAAAACGCGGAAGCGGGAAAGGCCCCGGGGGACGGTGCGGAAGCAGGGAATGCCCCGGGGGATGGAGCAGAAGCACGGAGCGCCGCGGTGGAAGGGACAGAGGCGGGTAACGCCCCGGGAGTAGGGACAGAAGCACAGAAGGCTATACGCGAAAGGACAGAAGCACAGAAGGCTATACGGGATGGGACAGCGGCAGGGAATGCCCCGGGAGAAGCGGCGGAAGCACTAACGGCCGGGAGGCCTGAGCGCCCGGAGGGCGCAGGGAAAGACCTTGAGGAGAGGTGTCCTGCAAGGACACAGGAGTCCGCCCTTCTGGACTATGGGGATGCCCGGGCCAGGATCCTGGAATACTATGTCACCGATGCAAAGGGAAACCGCACCGGCTCCATTATCAAGGGGGAGCGCTTCACGGTGCATATGAAGGTGGAGTTTCTGGCGGATCTGTCCGCTCCCATCTTTGCCTTCACCATAAAGAATGTCCGGGGAACGGAGATCTGCGGCACCAACACCATGGTGGAGAAGGCATTTCTGGAGCCTGTGAAAAGGGGAGAGCTAAAGCTGATAAGCTTTGAACAGCCCCTGGACCTGCAGGGGGGAGATTATCTTATCTCCTTCGGGGTCACAGGTTTTACGGGTGACACATTTGAGGTGTATCACCGGCTTTACGACGCATTGCAGTTGACCTGTGTTTCCGATAAGAACACGGTGGGCTTCTATGACATGAATTCCCGGGTGGAGGTGAGGGACGCATAGGCAGGGAAAGCCGCGGAGCGGCATATTTCCGTTCCGAATCCCGGGCTTTGCTGCGCAAAGCATGCGATCCTCCGGAGTGGCTGAGAAAAAAATGCCGATTGAATCAGCATATCCTTGGAAATCGCATGGATATGCCGGTAGCTTCACATCCTGGAGCTGCGCTTCAGGCCACAATTAGAGACGGGCGAGGATTGCGCTGATGGCACGGACTCGCAATGCGAATGTAGTTCGCTATGCACTCGACATGAAGGATGAACATGGAAGAAAAGAATCTGGAATATTATAAAGAAGCATACGCAAGGGAACACGAGAAATCCCTGACCCTTGCGGCAAAGCTGGCGGATGCCGAACGGAAGAACGAGGATCTGGAGGCAAAGTTAAACAGGATCAAGGGAAGCATCTTCTGGAAGCTGTCCACTCCCGTAAGGGGGGTGATCCATTTCTTTGTGCGGAACCTGCAGCGCATCGGGCTCTACGGAAGCTTTCACGGCATTATGGCCAAGGTAAAGTCCAAGGCCATCGAGAGAAGGGCCATGAAGCAGCATGGGACGGCAGGCTTTCCGGATGAGGTGGAACGGAAGCGGGAAGAGGAGACAGTGTTTGCGGATATGCCCCTGATCAGCATCCTGACCCCCTTATACAATACGCCGATGCCCTTTTTAAAGGAGCTGCTGGACTCCGTACAGGCGCAGACCTATAAAAACTGGGAGCTTTGCCTGGCGGATGGCTCTGATGAGGCTCATGGACAGATCGGAGAGTTTTGTCTCGAAGCGTCAAAAGCTGATCCCAGAATTAAGTACCATAAGTTATCTAAAAACACAGGGATATCCGGAAATACAAACGAGTGTTACAAAATGGCTAAAGGACGCTATATCGGGCTTTTGGACCATGATGACCTGCTGCATCCGGCGGTGCTTTTCGAGTATGTCAAGGCCATCAATGAGCAGCAGGCGGACTATTTATACTGCGATGAGTGCACCTTTCACGGCTCATCCGTGGATAAAATGATCACCCTTCATTTCAAACCGGATTTCTCTCCGGACAACTTAAGGGCCAACAATTATATCTGTCACTTCTCAGTCTTTGACAGGGAGCTGTTAAAGGGAGAGGAGCTGTTCCGTTCCCGCTTTGACGGCAGCCAGGACCATGATATGATCCTGAGGCTCACGGGGCATGCGAAGCATATCGTCCATATCCCGAAGCTAATGTACTACTGGCGTTCCCATAAGGGCTCCACCGCAAAGGATATCGGCACCAAGAGCTATGCCATCGATGCTGCCAGGGGGGCTATTGCGGACCACCTGACCCGCTGCGGCTTCAAAAATTTTGAGATCCTGCCCACAAAGGCCTTTGAGACGATCTTCCGGATCCGCTATCAGATCCTGGGGAATCCGAAGATCTCCATCCTGATCCCCAACAGGGACCATCCGGAGGATATCAGACGCTGCGTCACCTCCATTCTGGAGAAGAGCTCCTATGAAAATTACGAGATCCTGATCCTTGAAAATAACACCCGCAATCAAGAAACTCTGGAATACTACGAGAGTCTGAAAGATAACGGAACTGTGCGGATCCTGGATTGCAGTAATGTGATTAAAGATGGGTTTAATTATTCGAAAATAAATAATTTTGGCACTGCAAAAGCCACCGGTGATTACATTCTTCTTCTGAATAACGACACGGAGGTGATCTCCTTAAACTGGATGGAGGAGCTTCTGATGTATGCCCAGAGGGAGGATGTGGGAGCCGTGGGGGCCAAGCTCTATTATCCGGACAAGACCATCCAGCACGCCGGCATTGTCATCGGGCTGGGAGCTCACCGCTCCGCCGGACATACCCATTATAAGGTGGCAAACACAAACCTGGGCTATATGGGAAGGCTCTGCTACGCCCAGAATGTCTCTGCCGTCACAGGGGCCTGCCTTCTGGTGAAAAAGGAGCTCTGGGAGAAGGCGGGGGGACTGGATGAGGAATTCCGGATCTCTTTGAACGATGTGGATTTCTGCATGAAGCTGCGCCGGATGGGATACCTGAATGTATGGAATCCTTACTGCGAGCTCTACCACTATGAATCCGCCTCCAGAGGTGCGGATGATCAGGGGGAGAAGGCACAGCGCTACAATGAGGAGAGTGCCCGGTTCCGGGAACGCTATGTCGTGGAACTGGCCCAGGGGGATCCCTATTACAATGTGAATTTCTCGTTAAACCGCTCGGATTATACTCTTGCCGTGGGGCCTGAAGATCGTTAAGCCCGGTGTCCAGAGGGACCGGGTTCCTGCTCGTAAGATCCCGGAGCTGTCATGGACGGGCAGTATCTTTCGGGCATTGTTTTACCAAAATTAAAAGCAGATTTTAGACAGCAGTCCGTTCCCCCCACCTTTTCCTCTTTGATGATGCCGTCGGAAACCGTAAAGCACCAGTCATCGGTGCGGTCCTTTTTTATGGCAAGAAAATCCGAGGTGAAGTGGTATTTCC
>CAMNLO010000203.1 GCA_946543095.1 uncultured bacterium | reverse complement strand
TGGCATAGGTGGCATTGGAAGGAGCCTCCGTGCCATGGCCCATGAATACGATGGCGGTCTTGCCGTCGTCATAGGAAGCGGTCTTCTCGGTGATGGCCTTGATCACTGCCTCATAGTCCTCATCGGAGGTCAGAAGGGGCTCCCCAAGGATCACGGTGTTGAAGAAGCCTGCGTACTCCTCCAGGGTCTTCTCCAGATCCTGATACTCCAGCCCGCCGTTCATTAAGTGGGTGGGCTGTACGATCAGAGTCGCCACACCGTCTTCCACTGCCCTGTCCAGGGCCTCTTCCACATTGTCGATCTCCAGACCGTCTCTGTCCTTTAATTTGTCGATGATGATCTGTGCCGTAAAGGCCCTGCGGACATCATAGTCCGGGAAGGCTTCCGCAATGGCGTTTTCCACGCCGCCGATGGTTAAGTCTCTGGAATCATTGTAGCTGGTGCCGAAGCTCACCACCATGATGGCCTTGTCTCTTGTGGCTTCTGCCTTGCCTTCCGCCACATCCACAGCCTTCTGGGCGTGAGCCACATACAGCTTCTGGATGTCGGGGATCTGGCCCAGGCCTTCCAGGATGCACTCCACCTCGTAGCCTGCATCCGTCAGCACGGTTTTCCAGGAATCCTCCTCGTCGCCGGCCATATCGTTATTGGCGTGGTCGCCTGCCACCACCATCAGGGGCTCTAACACCACCTTCTCATACTTCTTGGGCTTCATGGCCTTGATCACGTCGTCCAGCGTGGGCTCTGCCTCCACAGTCCCCACATAGTAGTTCTCAAAGCCTGCCTCGGTGAGGTAGCCCTGCATCCTTGCGTAGGTGGCGTTGGAAGCAGCCTCCGTGCCGTGGCCCATGAAGACGATGCCGGTCTTGCCGTCGTCATAGGAAGCAGTCTTGTCCGTAATGGCCTTCATGACGGCTTCGTAGTCCTCGGGAGTGGTCAGGAGGGGCTTGCCCAGGGAGATGGTGTCGAACTTGTCAGCATACTTGTCCAGCTCCTTCTGCAGATCCTGATACTCCAGACCGCCGTTCATCAGGTGGGTGGGCTGCACCACCAGGGTCTTGATGCCGTCCGCCACTGCCCGATCCAGGGCCTCTGTGACATTGTCGATCTCCAGGTTCTCTTCATCCTTCAGCTTGTCGATGATGATCTGTGCCGTAAAAGCTCTCCGGACATCATACTCCGGGAACGCATCCGCGATGGCACCTTCCACAGCACCGATGGTGATGTCACGGGAATCGTCATAGCTGGTACCGAAGCTGACCACCAGGATGGCCTTGTCCTTTGCGGCCTCTTCCGGGGCAGGTTCTTCGGCCGCGGGCTCTTCTGCCTTGGGCTCTTCTGCCTTGGGCTCTTCCTTGGGCTCCTCCTTGGGTTCCTCTGCGGGAGCCTCCGCTGCGGGAGCTTCCGGTGCGGGGGCTGCGGGCTGTGCGCCGCAGGCGGTTAATGCCAGCACGGTCATGCCCGCTGCCAGCAGCATGGAAATAAACTTCTTTTTCATTCGTTCCTCCTTGCCGAGCGCTTTGTGCGAGGCCGGCGGAGCAGAGCTCTTCTCCTTCGCCGATGACGGACCGGGGCTCGGCGGCGGTCCGTATCGGAAGAAAACATACAGGGTTTTCTTCCGGATTCTCCTCTGTGAAAAAAGTTTTGTATCTCTCCGGGCCTGCCTCAGGCCTGTCCGGATGGGAAACGGAGACGGGGATGGCCCCTTACTCCGGTTCTTTCAGTGTGCTGCGGGAAGCGTTTCCAAAGGGATCCCCAGTGCTTTGATCTCCTCCAGGAAATCGGCCACCCGGCGGTTTGTCTCACCAATGGAAACTCCCGCGTTCATGACTCTCCCGCAATTCTTTGCGGCTTCGATAGATTTTATGTAAACCTCATCACTGATGGGGCAAAAGGCCTTTTCAGCAATGACTTCGGAGGCCAGAAGCCTTGCCACCCTGAAGTCCATATCGTTTTCGTACAGGATCCCCGCAATAAATGCATTTCCCTCCTTCTGCAGCCTCCTATACACCGGGATCCCCCGGCCGGAATCCGAGAGCACAAAGCCCTCCGGCCCCTTCTTCGTTTTCATCAGCTCCAGAGAACCGAAGAGAGGATCGAAGAAGCCGTTGTCAATGCCGTAGAGCTCTCTGATCAGCTCCTCGCTTGAGACCTCCTCGGGATTTCCCTGCAGGAAGATCCGGTCTCCTTTAACGCAGATCATCCGATCCGAAATCTTCATGGCCAGATCGATCTCATGCAGGGACATCACCACCGTGATGTTCTTTTCCCTGGCCATGTTCCGGAGGATGGACAAGAGCTCCAGCTTGTAGCGGATATCCAGAAAGGAGGTGGGCTCGTCCAAGATCAGAAGCTCCGGCTCCTGGCAGAGGGCCCTGGCTAAGAGCACCCGCTGCTTTTGCCCGTCGCTGGTGGCATTGAAATCCCGGTCCGCGATCTCCAGGCAGTGGACGCTTGCCATGGCATCCTCCACCTTTTTCTCGTCCTCTTTTTCCAGCATCCCCAGCCTTCCGGTGAAGGGATATCTGCCCATAGCCACCACATCCCTGCAGGTCATGAGCTCCGGCCGGATCCGCTCCGTTAAGACCACGGCCATGGTCCTGGAAAGCTCCTTGAAGCTGTAGTCGTTCACACCCTTTTTCCCGATGTAAACGGCCCCCCCGACGGCGGGGATCTGCCGGATGATGGTCTTTAAGATGGTGGACTTGCCTGCGCCGTTGGGGCCGATCAGAGTCACGATCTCTCCCCTGCTGATGTTTACGGCAATGTCTTCGATGACGGGTCTGCCGTTATAGCCCACGGTGAGGTGGTCCAGGCGGAGGTAGTTTGCGTCAGCCGACATAGGATCTGCCTCCTGCGGATTGTAGTTTACATAATATGATATCTCTGCAGCACCCGGACGCAGGTTTACATAATATTGCGTCTTGACAGCGCCCGGCCGTTGGTTTACATAATCTGTTTCTCCGGCTGTGGCCTGTCTGAGAGCTGCTGGATACTAATGCGCTGTCGGTCATTCTCATCCGCATCAGCTCTCCCTCCCGGACTGCCGCATCACCAGCATATAGATCACCACCGGGGCCCCGAACAGGGAGGTCACGGTGCTGATGTTCAATTCCGTGGGCGCAAAGGCCATCCTGGCGATGAGGTCGCTGAACAGACAGAACACCGCCCCTCCCAGGAATGCCGCGGGGACCAGGATAATGGGCTTTGCCGTGCCCAGGCTTCGCTTCATCAGAAAGGGCACCGCGATCCCCACAAAGGAGATAGGCCCCGCGTATGCGGTCACGCAGGCCGCCAGGATGCTGGACAAAAGAATCAGGTACACACGGAAGCGCCTGACATTCACCCCCATGCTCCGGGCGTAGTTTTCTCCCAGCTGAAAGGCCCCGATGGGCTTGCTGAGGAAAAACACCAGAACAGACGCGATCCCCACCACAATGGCCGCCACCCGCACATCATCAAAGCTCATGCCGGAAAAGCTGCCCAAGGACCAGCCCCTTAGATTGACAATGTCCGAATCCTCCGCAAAGGTCACGATAAAATCCGTGATGGCGTTGCAGATATAACCGATCATGATCCCCGCCACCAGTAGGCCGGACATGGCCCGCACATGACGGGAGATCAGAAGGATGAACAGGGTGGACAGCAGCGCTCCCACAAAGGCCGCCAGCACCAGGGACAGGGAGCTGACCCTTCCCATCCGGTCCAGGAAATAGATCATCACCAGGGCCACCAGCATCTTGGAGCCGGAGGAGATCCCCAGTACAAAGGGCCCGGCAATGGGATTCGCGAAAAAGGTCTGAAGCAGGAAGCCGGCCAGAGCAAGGGCTCCCCCTAGGATCCCCGCCATCATAAGCCTGGGGAGCCGGATCTTAAAGAGGATATTGATCTCCCCCGGATCCCCCTGCCCGGTAAAGAGCATCTTCAGGATGCTTACGGGATCGATATTCACATTCCCCGCATTGATATTTGCAATCACGAGCACAAAGAGCAGCACTCCCAGGATCAGGAACACCAATGTGCAGCGGGCAGCGCTTCTTGCGCGATGGGTGCTCAAGGAAGCCTCTCCAGGAACGTAAATTCAGACTCATTGCCGCCTGTCAGCATGATATGGATATCCTTTGTCAAAAGCCCCACGATATCCGA
>CAMNLO010000202.1 GCA_946543095.1 uncultured bacterium | reverse complement strand
ATAGACAGGCATTCGGTTTATCAACAAAAGGAGAAAGCAGTTTATGAAGATCGTCTGTTCCAGAAACAGTCTGTTAAGCGGATTGAACATCGTATCGAAAGCGGTGCCGAATAAGACTACCATGTCCATCCTGGAATGCATTCTTTTGGAAACGGACAAGGATGGTCTGACTTTGATGTCCAATGATATGGAGCTGGGCATCGAGACAAGAGTGGAGGCCAGGATCGAAACGCCCGGCGCGGTGTGCTTAAACGCGGCAATATTCTTTGATATTGTAAGAAAGCTGCCGGAGAATGATGTGACCATAGAAACAGACGCGTCCTTAAAGACAGTGATCTCCTGCGAAAGAGCCGTTTTCCGTCTTATGGGCCGCTCCAACGAGGAGTTCTCCTATCTGCCGGATATCGAAAAATTCGATCCCGTGATCCTGTCCCAGCTGACGCTGAAGGATCTGGTAAGACAGACCATCTTCTCCGTGTCCGTTAACGATAATAATAAGGTCATGACCGGAGAGCTTCTGGAGGTCAACGGGGATCGTCTGAAGATGATCTCTCTGGACGGCCACAGAGTCTCCATCCGGAATGTGGAGCTTAAGAATTCCTATCCCGCAAAGAAGGCCATTATTCCGGGGAAAGCCCTGGGAGAGATCGCGAAGATTCTGGATGACAGCGAGGATGCGGAGGTCATGATCTATATCACAGGCAAGCACTGCATCTTTGAGTTCGGAGAGACCATCGTGGTGTCCAGGCTCATCGACGGCGAGTTTTTCAAGATCGAGCAGCTTTTATCCACCGATTACGAAACAAAGCTGACGATCCGGAAAAAGGAATTCATCGAATGCATCGACAGAGCGATCCTTCTTGTGAGAGAAGGGGACAAAAAGCCTGTGGTGCTGGATGTGCAGGATGAGGAGCTGAGACTCCGCATGAATTCCAATATGGGTTCCATGAATGACGAGCTGAGCATCTCAAAGCAGGGAAAGGACATTCAGATCGGCTTTAATCCCCGGTTTTTGATCGATGTGCTCAGGGTCATTGATGACGAAGAGATCGATGTGTACATGGTGAACCAGAAGGCGCCCTGTTTTATCAAGGATTCCGCAGAGAGCTATATTTACATGATCCTGCCTGTGAATCTTCCCATGGAATAAGCTTTGAAGATCGAATCCTTAGAGCTTTCCGATTTTCGTAATTACGAAGCCCTTGAGCTGCCCCTGTTTCCCGGCGTGAATATCCTCTGCGGAGACAATGCCCAGGGGAAGACCAATATTCTTGAGGCGATCTATCTGGCCGCCACCAGCAAGTCCCACAGAGGCGCGAAGGATTCGGACATGATCCGCTTCGGAAAAGAGGAGGCCCATGTCCGGGTGGTGCATGAGAAGGAGGGCCTTTCCTCCCGGATCGACATGCATCTGCGCCGTCATAAAACAAAGGGCATCGCCATTGACGGGGAAAAGCTGAAAAAGGCCGGGGAACTGATGGGCAGGATCAAGGTGGTCCTGTTTTCTCCGGAGGATCTCTCCATCATCAAGCTTTCTCCCGCGGAACGCCGGCGTTTCATGGATATTGAGCTCTGTCAGATCGACAGCTTTTATCTCTATAACCTGGCAAACTATAACCGCCTGGTCATGCAGAGAAACAAGCTCTTAAAGGGAGCTGTTTACGGTCAGGATCTCACCGCCACTCTGGATATCTGGGATGAGCAGCTGTTTTCCTTCGGCTCCAAGCTCATCGAACGCAGAATGAGTTTTATCGCGCAGATCTCTGAGATCACGGGACAGATCCACAGGGAGCTCACGGGCGGCAAGGAAAACATCCGCCTCTCCTATGTTCCCAGCGTGACCTTAGAACACTACAGAGAAGCCATGAAAAGCGCCAGGGACAGGGATTTCAGAATGCATCAGACCACTGTGGGACCCCACAGGGATGATCTGGTATACATTGCAAACGATATCGATCTCAGGAAATACGGCTCCCAGGGCCAGCAGCGCACCGCTGCCCTGGCTTTAAAGCTTTCCGAAATCGAGCTGATCAAAAGGATCACAAAGGACACTCCCGTGCTGCTTCTGGATGATGTGCTCTCGGAGCTGGATGAGACCAGGCAGACGCAGCTTCTGAATACCATGGGACAGATCCAGACCATTGTGACCTGCACCGGCGTGGACGAATTTGTGAAGCGCCGGATGAAGATAGATAAGATTTACCGTGTGGAAAACGGAAGGGTGATCGTTTAAATGGGTGAAAACGAAAAAACAGAGAACAGTGGATTAGTGGAAAACAAGGGGAATACTTACGGAGCGGACCAGATCCAGATCCTTGAAGGCCTCGAAGCCGTGCGGAAGCGTCCCGGTATGTATATCGGATCCACTTCGGAAAGAGGTCTCCACCATCTTGTGTACGAGATCGTGGATAACTCAGTGGATGAGGCGCTGGCCGGCTATTGTAAGAATATCGATGTTACCATTCATCCGGACAATTCCGTGACAGTGATCGACGATGGCCGCGGTATCCCCGTGGGAATTAACCACAAGTCGGGGAAAAACGCCGTGGAGGTCGTATTTACGATGCTTCACGCCGGTGGAAAATTCGGTGGAGGAGGATACAAGGTCTCCGGAGGACTCCATGGCGTGGGGGCCAGCGTGGTAAACGCCCTTTCTGAATGGCTGGAGGTGGAGATCAAGAGCGAAGGCACCGTGTACCGCCAACGCTATGAACGGGGCAAGCCCGTGGGCGATGTCTGCCGGGTGGGGGAATGCAGCAGGGAAGAGACCGGGACAAAGGTCCAGTTTAAGCCCGATGCCGAGATCTTCGAGACCACTGTCTACGACTATCACACCTTAAAGCAGAGGCTCAGGGAGACCGCCTTTTTAACCAAGGGATTAAAGATCAGCCTCCACGATACCAGGGAAGAAAAGCATGACCACGTGTTCCACTACGAAGGGGGTATCAAGGAATTCGTACAGTATCTGAACAAGGCGAAGACTCCGCTTTATCCCGAGGTCCTGTATTTCGAGGGCACGAAAAACAATGTTTATGTGGAGGTGAGCCTCCAGCACAACGACGCCTTTAACGAAAGCATCTACAGCTTTGTAAACAATATCACCACGCCCGAGGGCGGCACCCATCTGGAGGGCTTCAAGGCAGCCCTGACCAAGACCTTCAATGACTATGCAAGGGAGAATAAGATCCTGAAGGATTCCGACGGGAATCTCACCGGCGAGGATATCCGGGAAGGGCTTACCGCCATTATTTCCGTGAAGATCGAGGAGCCCCAGTTTGAGGGACAGACCAAGCAGAAGCTGGGAAATACCGAGGCCAGGGGCGCCGTGGTCAGCATCGTTTCCGAACAGTTAAAGATCTTTTTGGAGCAGAATCCCGCCATCGGAAAGTCCATCTGCGAAAAATCCATTCTCGCGGCCCGGGCCAGGGAAGCGGCCAGAAAGGCCAGGGACTTAACCCGCAGAAAAACGGCTCTGGAGAGGTCTTCCCTTCCCGGAAAGCTGGCGGATTGCTCCGATAAAAATCCGAAAAACTGTGAGATCTACATCGTGGAGGGAGATTCTGCCGGGGGCTCCGCAAAAACCGCCCGCTCCCGCGCCACCCAGGCGATCCTGCCCCTTCGCGGCAAGATCCTGAACGTGGAAAAGGCAAGGCTGGACCGGATCTACGGCAATGAAGAGATCAAAGCCATGATCACGGCCTTCGGTACCGGCATCCACGAGGATTTCGATATTTCCAAGCTGCGCTACAATAAGATCATCATCATGACGGATGCCGACGTGGACGGCGCCCATATCGCCACCTTGATGCTGACCTTCATCTACCGCTTCATGCCGGAGCTGATCCGACAGGGCCATGTGTTCCTGGCCCAGCCGCCTCTTTACAAGCTGGAGAAGAACAAAAAGGTGTGGTACGCCTATAGCGACGAGGAGCTGAACAATATCCTCTCGGAGGTGGGCCGGGACAACAATAATAAGATCCAGCGCTACAAGGGTCTTGGTGAGATGGACGCGGAGCAGCTCTGGGAGACCACCATGGATCCGGAAAAGCGGATTCTGCTGAAGGTGAATATCAACGAGGACGCCAACGAGAGCGAGATCGACCTGACCTTCAACACGCTGATGGGGGACCAGGTGGAGCCCAGACG
>CAMNLO010000201.1 GCA_946543095.1 uncultured bacterium | reverse complement strand
TCGAGGTGGTGGCCAGGAATGTGGACGACGCCGCAAGAGCCGATGTGCTCAAACGCATGGGCTGCGATTATATCCAGGGAAAGCTCCGGGGCTACGGCGGGCCCTCTAAGCCTTCGGGGAAGGAGATCCTGGTGGTGGATGACACCAGAGTGAACCGAAGGCTGCTGCAGGCCCTCTTAAGACCCTATGGGGTTCATGTCAGCGAGGCGGAAAGCGGGCAGGAAGCCGTTGAAAAGGCAGCTTCCGCAGAATTCGATCTGATCCTGATGGATCATCTGATGCCGGGAATGAGCGGCATCGAGGCGATGAAAAAGATCAGGGAGCTTCCGGAGCATGATCCCTGGAGAACAAAGATCGTGGCCGTCACGGCGGATCAGACAGAGGGGGCCAGGGATAAATTCTTAAGGGAAGGCTTTGATGCCTTTTTGGCCAAGCCTGTGGAAGCGGACCGGCTGGAGCAGCTCATGGGGAAATTCCTGCAGCTGGGGAAACAGAACGAGGAGAGGGAGGAGAAAGAGGCGGAGGCTGCTCCCGCACCGGCTGCCCCGGAGGATTCCGGGCTTCCCGTGATCTTCGGGGTGGACGTCCAGGCGGCGGTGGCAAGGCTTGGAAGCCGCAAGCTCTTTGACGGGGTTCTCAGGGAGTTTCTGGACTCCATCGACCATCAGGCAAAGCTCCTGGAGGGAATGCTGAGCGGGCTGCCGGAAACCATCGGGGACTACAGGATCCAGGTCCACGGAATGAAGGGTGTGGCCTCCTCCGCAGGCATCATTCCCCTTGCGGGAATGGCGATGGTGCTGGAGGAAGCGGCCGATAAAAAGGACCTTTCCACCATCAACGAGCTCCATGATGTTTTTCTCCGGGAATGGAGAAGCTATAAGGAATATCTCGGGGAATACCTGGGGACTTTCGGGAATACGGAGAAGGAGAAGATCGGGGAGAAGGCCCTGCGGGTGGTGCTGATGACCCTTTCCGAAGCGATGGTGGAGATGGATGTGGACACGGCGGATAAAGGGATCCGCAGGCTTTCGGACTGCATCCTTCCGGAGGGTGTCGCTGCAGAGCTTGAGGATCTGAAGACCGCGGTGGCGGATCTGGATCAGGAGAGAGCGGCGCAGATCCTGGGACGCTGTGTGAGATCCCTCAGTAAAAGCTGATCCGGCCGGCATTTTCCGAAAACCCCGGACAGATCCCGGGGGATCAGACTTGATGATACAGGGCAAGGTATGGTATCCTTTTGCCCATGGAAAAGAAACATTCTTCGGGAATCTGGATATTCTGGGCAGTGCTGTTCGGCGTCATCTCCATGGTGTCCGTCACGGCACTGCTTGTCATGTACCTGTATTTTACCGTAGGGGAGGGCCGGGGTTTCCGGCAGGCCCTGAAGGAGGAAAGAGAAGAACAGGAGGCTGAGGCCTCGGGCGGGGATTCGAGGGAGCGGGAGGAAGCCGCTGAAGAGCCTTCGGAGGAGCCTGCTTTCCACGGAAAAGAAGCCTCCGGGGAGGGGGAGGAAGCAGAAGAGGAGATGGATGCCGCCGAAAGGGCGGCCTATGAAGAGGCCCTCCGGGAGGATGCAAGGGCAAAGCTCCTTGCGGACATGAAGGCCTTTATGCAGGAAGAGAACAGCACCGTAAAGCTTTTGCGGCAGTTCTATCCCGATGATGTCATCGTCTTCTCCAATGCGGTGTACAACTTCGTCCCCGTGGATCCGGATATCACTCCCACAAGCCACGATCCGGAGCTGTTTGTGAAGGATGAGGAAACCGGCCGTGTTTCCTTTTCGGATCCCGATGTGAAGACTCATTTCGGCATTGATGTTTCCAAGTTCCAGACGGAGATCGACTGGCAGAAGGTGGCCGGCGAGGGCGTGGAGTTCGCCCTGATCCGCCTGGGGCTTCGGGGCTATTCCGAAGGTGCTATCATGCTGGATGAGACCTACGAATATAATATCGACAACGCCGCCGCCAACGGGATCCACACCGGCGTCTATTTCTTCTCCCAGGCAAAGAACAGGGAGGAGGCAAAGGAAGAGCTGGACTTTGTCTTTGAAAACCTGGAGGGGCATACCTGCGACGGTCCCATCGTCATCGATATCGAGGACGTGAATGACGGCAAAGGGCGCACCGGAGGCCTGTCTGTAACGGAGCGCACCGACATTGCAAAATATTTCTGCGAGGAAGTGAAGAAAAGGGGCCGCGAGCCCATGATCTACGGGAATCTGAAGAGCTTCATCCTGATGCTGGACTTAAAGGAGCTGGAGGAGTATGCCAAATGGTATGCCTATTATGATGTTCCCGTGTATTATCCCTATGACTACGATATCCTGCAGTACAGCGACACCGGGCGTCTCTCCGGCATTTCCGGGGATGTGGACCTGAATCTGGCGTTCAAGGTCTGGTATGAGTAAGACCGAGCAGGAACGATCCATTCTGGGGCAGGGGCTCTTGCTTGCCTCTGCCGGCATTCTCACGAAGATCATCGGATTTCTCTATCGCATCCCCATGGCGAATATCCTGGGAGAGGAGGGCAACGGCATCTATTCCGTGGCTTTCGGCATTTATAATGTGGCCCTGACGCTATCCTCCTATTCCCTGCCCCTTGCCGTGTCCAAGCTGCTTTCCGCCAGATATGCCAGGGGAGAGAGGCAAAACGCCCAGCGGATCTTTCGCCTGAGCCAGATCTTTGCCGCGGTAACGGGGACCCTGGCCTTTCTGGCCCTGTTTTTCGGCGCCGGGGCGCTGGAGGGGATCTACAACTGTCCCGGGCTTTCAAGACCCTTAAGGGTCCTTTCGGTGACCACCTATGTGGTGGCCTTTCTGGGGGTTTTCCGGGGGTATTTTCAGGGCCATTCGGATATGGGGCCCACCGCCATTTCCCAGATCATTGAGCAGATCGTAAACGCGGTGGTCAGCGTGGCGGCGGCATGGGGGCTTGCGGAGTTTGCGGTATCGGGATTTTACGGGGATTCGCCGGCCTCCTCCTTAAGAGCCTCCTTTGCGGCAGCAGGCGGCACTTTTGGGACCCTTTCCGGCGCCCTGGCGGCTCTGGTCACTCTGGTGCTTTTGTATCTTCACTGGAGAAGGAAGAGATTCGGCAGCTTCCGGGAGCACAAGGACACGGTGATGCCCTCCGGGGAATCCGCCCTCCAGCTTCTGATCCTGCTGATCGCCACAGTCCTGCCTGTCATCATCTCCCAGACCATCTATCAGATCGGCTACACTGTGGACGATCTGGTCTTCGGCCGGCTGACGGCCCTGAAGGGCATCCCTTCGGAAACAGCCACTGCCTTAAGAGGCGTGTTCAACACCCAGTATAACCAGCTGATCAATCTGCCCGTGGCGGTGAGCACAGCCATGGCGGCCTCTGCCCTGCCGGGCATTGTGCGGGCCGTGGCAAGGGAAGGAAAAGAAGAGGGGTTTCGCAGGGCATCGGAAGTCTTAAGCTTTAACATGGCCTTTGCGTTCCCTGCGGCAGTGGGGCTTGCGGTGCTTTCGGATCCCATTATGGGGATTTTGTTTCCCAGACTTGTAAACTATCATGACCTGGCGGCAAGGCTTTTGTTAACAGGCTCCTCTGCGGTGGTGTTTTACGCCCTGTCCACTCTGACCACCTCCATCCTCCAGGCCTATGACCATATGAAGATCCCGGTGATCCACGCCGGCATCTCCCTGGTGATCCATGTGATCCTGATCTCGGTGCTTTTGTATATGACGGATCTGGGAGTCTATGCGCTGATCATCGGGAATGTGACCTTTCCCTTCTGCGTCTGCAGCATGAATCTGCTGAAGCTGAAAAAGCTGGGCTTTCAGCCGGATCTTTCCCGTTTGCTGTTAAAGCCGGTCCTTGCGTCTGTGCTCATGGGTGTCGCGGCACACTTCGCCTATGTGCTGCTCTCCGGGATCCCCCTGCCTCTCTTTCAGTCCTTTAGGGGCCTCGTGCCCACGGGCATCTCCATCCTTCTTTCTGCCCTTTTGTATGCGGCCCTTGCCCAGTGGCTGGGGATCATCAAGGTGAAGGATGTCCTGAAACGGATCAGGAGGAGATAAAAAGCCGCCGGGAAACCCCGGCGGCAATGTGTCTCAGGTGTTGTGCTGTTTGTATTCTGAGGAAGATTGCGGACATCCCGCCGCGTGTATCGAGATCACAGC
>CAMNLO010000200.1 GCA_946543095.1 uncultured bacterium | reverse complement strand
GGGAATACTGGATGATCGATCCTTACAAAAGAACTGTCATCCCCTACAATTTCATGGAGGAGGACTTTATCCCCGGGGTGCTGCCCCTTGAGGGAAAGCTCCCCGTGGCTGTTTTTGACGGAGCCCTGGAGATCTCCCTGGACGAGATCGCATCCTCCATCGACGAATACGGCGTGTAAGCGTTATTTCCCTTCTGTCTTTTCCGCTTCCTCCGCTTCCTCGCCTGCCATCTCCGCCATCATCTGATCCGGAGTCCAGCTGGTGTTCAGGGTGTAGGTCCCTGCTGCCAGTTTTCCCCTGTAGTCCGAGATCAGCTCCTGGACAAAGAAGAGATTGGCGTCATTGATCAGCCCCCGCTCTTCCAGGATCTTTCCGATGTCCCTGGCGTTGGAGCCCTTGGGGATCGTGACCTTGACGTCCAGTCCCGGCGCCTCCGCCACCGGCTCCTCCGTAAACAGGCGGAAGCCGAACTCATAGGCGGTGTGGGCGAACCGGATGGTGTACATCACCAAAAGCGCCACCACCGCCATCTTCAGCAGCGTGTCCAGAAATGCGCCGATGATCCCTTTGATTATGCTTACATTGATTTTCATGCTGTCCTCATTCCGGAGCGGCCCGCGTTTCCGCTTTGGCTCTGCCATCCGGCGATCTGTGCCGCGCTGTCGCTGCATCGCAGCGTAAACAAACACTCAGCGTCTCAGCGTGATCTTCCCGTCATCCCCCGAGCTGCTGCATCAGCTCCGCCGTGACCTCCTGGATCAGCCTTGCGTAGGAGGCCTCCGCCTTCAAAAACTTCCGGACCTCCCTGTGGTCCCTGAGCTCACTGTTTTCCTCTTTAAAATCCTTCTGGCGGTAGTACAGGTTTCCATCCTCGTTGCCGCCCTCCAGAAGGGCAAAGTATTTCTCCCTGTAGTCGTCGGTCTGCTTTGCCAGCGCCGGATCCTCCTCCAGGATCTGCCTGGTCTCCCGAAACTGCAGATAGGCAGGATCCTGCCGGATCAGCTCCGTCAGCCTGCCGATCTCCTGTCTTAGTTCGGATGAGAGGCTCAAATACTCACCTCCATGATAACGGGCAGGATCATGGGGCGCCTTCTGGTCTTTCTCCAGACATACTCCCCCAGGGCCTCCTTAATGGAGTTCTTTAACCTGATCCACTCGCTCTTTTCGGTGCTCAAAGCATTGTCCAGCACATCCTGGGCCACCTGCTTCGCTTCCTCCACGATCTCCTCCGCTTCCCTGATGTACACAAAGCCTCTGGAGATGATATCCGGTCCGGAGACCACCTGCCCGGAATCGGGTTCGATACAGATGATGGCCACCAGGATCCCGTCCTCCGAAAGACGCTGTCTGTCGCGGATCACGGTGTTGCCCACATCTCCAATGCCAAGGCCGTCCACAAAAACGTCTCCGGTCTGGACCTTCCCGGCCACTCTCGCCTCTTCGTTGTCGATCTCCAGCACGTCTCCGGATTCGATGAGGAAGATGTTCTCTTTGGGAACCCCCACCTCCTCCGCCAGCTTGGCGTGCGCCTTTAAGTGCTTGTATTCGCCGTGGACCGGAATGGCATATTTCGGCCGCACCAGCGTATAGATCAGCTTGATCTCCTCCCCGCAGGCGTGGCCGGACACATGGGTATCCTGGAAGATCACGTCCGCGCCGTTCATCAGCAGCTGGTTGATGACCTTTGTCACCGCCTTCTCATTGCCGGGGATCGGATGGGAGGAGAAAATGACCACATCCCCGGGTCCGATGACCAGCTTTTTATGAGTCTTCTCCGCCATGCGGGACAGGGCCGCCATGCTCTCTCCTTGTGAACCCGTGGTAATGATCACGGTCTTCTCCGGCGGATAATTCTTTAATTCTCCCACATCGATGAGGATCCCGTCGGGGATCTGGATATAGTCAAGGTCCAGAGCCGTGTTGATGACATTCACCATGCTCCTGCCCTCGATGACCACCTTTCTGCCGAACTCGTGGGCGGAATTGATGATCTGGCGGACTCTGTCCACATTGGAGGCAAAGGTGGCGAAGATCAGCCGGTTCTTTTCATGGTCACGGAAAATGCCGTCAAAAATGGGCCGCAGGGTCCGCTCCGACGGGGTGAAGCCCGACCGCTCCGCATTGGTGGAATCGCACATCAGAGCCAGCACCCCTTTTCTGCCGATCTCGGCAAAACGGGGCAGGTCGATGGAATCGCCGTAGACAGGGGTGTAGTCCACCTTGAAATCCCCGGTGTGCACCACGATGCCGGCAGGGGAATAGATGGCCAGTGCCGCCGCATCCACAATGCTGTGATTCGTTTTGATGAATTCCACGGAGAATTTTCCCAGGGACACGGTCTGGCCGAAGCTCACCACCTTCCGCTTTACCATATCCTTTAAGCCATGCTCCTCCAGCTTGTGCTCGATGAGGCCCATGGTCAGTCTGGTGGCGAAGATCGGCATATTGATCTGCTGCAGCACATAGGGGATGGCTCCGATATGATCCTCGTGTCCGTGGGTGATGACCAGGCCCTTCACTTTGTCCCGGTTTTCCAGAAGATAGGTGATGTCCGGGATCACGCAGTCGATGCCGAACATATCCTCTGTGGGGAAGGCAAGGCCGCAATCCACCACAAAAATACTGTCCTCATAGCAAAAGGCAGTCATGTTCATGCCGATCTGCTCAAGACCTCCCAGGGGGATGATCTTCAGCTTCGGCCCGATATTAAATTTTCGTTTCTTCAAATCACTTCTCCTGTTCTGTTCGTTGTTCCTTTAAGCTCAGATTGGCGCCGGTCCCCGATCCGGATGGCATCGGCAGATTAAAGATCCGCTTCGCAGCGCTCATGATCTGCAGCATTCGCCTCACTGAAGCTCGATACCCTCCTCGTCCAGCTCTTCCGCAAAGATTTTGCCTACGGCTTCCAGCACTGCGTCATCCTCCACGATCTCGTAGAGAGCCTCACTGCTGTCAGGCTCCGAGAGATCCCGCAGGATCAGGGCTTCTCCGTCTCCATCGGCTGTGTCCGATACCAACAGATAGTCCACGCCGGACAGCCGGACCTGTTCCAGGGGGTAAAACTCTATTTCTTCGCCGTCGATCTCCATTCGGATCGAACGATCCGATTGGATCGTGCGATCCGATGAGTTCATGGCGTCGGGTTCATGATTCATTCTGATGATTCTCCATATAGTCTTCCAGGATCAGCTGCGCAGCCACCATATCGATCTTTTCCTTGTGGTCCTTCGCCGGGATCCCCGCTTCGCTCAAAAGCTCCGCAGCAGCCACACTGGTGAGCCGCTCATCCTGATAGACCACCGGGACTCCGGTCCTGCGCTCCAGGGCGGCTCCAAACTCCCTGGTCTTTTTTGCCCGTTCCCCTTCGCTGCCATCCATGTTCAGAGGCAGCCCCAGCACGATCCGGGAGATGTCATATTCTTCGATCAGGGCTTCGATCCGGGCATAGGTTCTGCGCAGATGGGTGGGACGCTCCCTGAATATGGTCTCCAGCCCCTGGGCGGTGAGCCCCAGTCCGTCCGAAACGGCAGCGCCCACAGTCCTGTCGCCGAAATCCAGCCCCAGAATCCGCGGTTTTACACGTTTCTCCATGGCAGACAAAGGCCCTACCGGGTCTCCCAGCCGTTGGATTCGATATAATTCTCCAGAAGCTCTTCCACGATCTCGTCCCGCTCCACCTTCATGATCAGGCTTCTTGCGGAATTGTGGCTTGTGATGTAGGTGGGATCGCCGGACATGATATAGCCGACGATCTGGTTTACGGGGTTATAGCCCTTCTCCATCATGGCGCTGTAAACCTCAGTCAGCACTGCCTTGACATCCACCTCCGGAGGGGATTCCACGCGGAAAAATTGAGTTTGTGTCAGATCCTGCATACTTCCTCCAATGCCGCGTTAGCGGCGCCCTGAAGAGAAATCGCGAATGCGATTTCTCTGACAGGAACAGTGCAATTTGGGCCGCTTGCGATCTCAGCCGCAGGCTGAGTATGCACAAGATGCTGGTATGAAAAAGCTGCTCGCGGTGTCAGCTGTATTTGACTAAGTCAAAGTTGTGTTTATATTAACATAATTTTCCGAAAATATCCAACTTTCGGTGATCCCAGGCTTCTCCGTAGAGCGCGGAAAGATATTCGTCCATCTTTTCCTTCATGGCATCGGGCAGACG
>CAMNLO010000199.1 GCA_946543095.1 uncultured bacterium | reverse complement strand
CGGGAGGACCGGGAGCCTTCTGCCGTCCCACGCCCACATCCACTGCTGCGTCAAACTGGATCTCCCCTTCGATCAGAAGGTCGGGATACTTCTCCTTTGCCTTCGCTGCCGCATTTCTCATCTTATCCACAGTGGGGCCCTTGCCGGAGCCCTTGGTGGAGTAGGACAGGAAAGCGATCTTGGGATCCACGCCGAAGAGATGGGCCACAGCCGCCGTTTCATGGCAGATCTCCACCAGCTCATCCTCGGAGGGATCGATATTCAGTACGCAGTCGGAGAACAGAAGCACTTCCTTCTCCTTGCCCGGGGTATCCCGGACCATGACATATACGCTCCCCACCAGGCTGCTGCCGGGACGGGTCTTGATGATCTGCAGTGCGGGACGGATGGTGTCTGCGGTGGAATAGGTGGCGCCGCCCAAGAGGGAATCCGCCACACCCATCTTCACCAGCATGGTGCCGAAATAGTTGGAGCCGGAAAGGATCTTCTCCGCCTCTTCCCTCGACTTGACCTTCCCTTTTCTCAGCTCCATGAACAGATCCGTCATGATGCCGAAATCAGCATAGTTTTTGGGATCGATGATCTCAGCGCCCTGAATGTTGAAGCCCTTGGCAAGAGCGGCTGTCTGAACCTCTGCGGGATCCCCGAGAAGGATGGGCTTTAAGTAATCGTCCTCCAGAAGACGGGATGCGGCCTCTAAGATCCTGGCGTCCGTGCCTTCGGTAAACACGATCTTCTTCGGAGCCTTCTTCAGTTTCTCAATCATTGCGGGGAAATGGAACACTTTCTCTCCTCCCTTCCAGTTCTTCCTTGCCTTTGCCACTGCATTTTTTGCGATCTCCTGCGCCCGCTCATCGGCAGGTCTGGAATTCGCTTTCATGTTCGTAAAGCTGATGTCCTGGGGATTCGTCCTGAGAACCTCCAGCATTTGATCGATATCCAGTGCCATTGCGTTCCTCCTGATACATTTTGATATATGGGCCAGAGTCATTCGATGAGAGACACTAAGCCCGCCCAAACATCATAAGTTTATCACAGGAAAAGCTAAAACTCCAGTAAAAATATGAAACACCCTTCGAAAGATATCAAAACAAGCTTACCGCTCCACCAGCCCGAAGAAGAATTTCCTCTGCTTTTCGTTGATGATCACGTGCACCGGCTTTAACTGGCTGGGGCTGGCCCCCTTGAACACCATCATATCCCTGTAAAGCAGGCCTGTCTCCGGCTGGAGCAGGAGTGCGTCGGGCTTCTGCAGCTGTTCATGCTCCACCGCGTAGGCATACCGAGGATTCGCTTCGCTTAAGTGCTTGTAGATGCACTCTTCCAGAGTCTTTAAGTCGCAGCCTGTCCCTTCGATGCCGGGCTCGATCAGGAAGGTGTATTTGCCGGGGTTGGATTCCCCGTCGGGATAGATGCAGTAGTCGGAAAGGAAGAAGCCAAGCTCCTTTGCCACACGTTCCACGGTCTGGTCCAGGGCCTGTTCCGTAGTCTTTTCCAGAGCCACGGAAACAGTCTTGTTCACCCGGTACATAAACTCTACCAGCGGCGTCTTGTTCTGGAAGCCCGTAACCTTCAGTGCATCGCTCATCCGATAACGGTAAAAGCCGTTCACATTGGTGATGATCAGCTCGTAGATCTTCCCTACCTCCACCTGGTCCATCAAAACCGCCTTGGAGAAATCATCTCCCGCTTCCACCGGCAGAAACTCCATAAAGGCGGAGCCGGCAGCCAGCATGGAGTCAAGAGAATCCGCCTTGATGGGCAGGCTCCATAATCCCTCGGAGGCATTCACACCGGCATAGAGATTGATCAGGCCGCCTCCGGAAAACTTTTCCTTGATCTTTCTGTCATAGACCGCAAGACCGTCCCCGCCTGCGCCATGGATAAACATCAGCTTCGGCCAGGCCTTCTTCATAAAGGGACCTTCCTCAGCAAAGGCCTCCCTCAGCTGTGCAGCCCGCTCCGGCATGGGCTTCAGGCTTTCCTCCAGGGTTTTCCGCACATGCTCCGGCAGCCTGACCTCCGGATCGATGGTCCCGGTCTCGATATCATGGATCAGCATCGCATGATTATCAACAATATACTGCAAAAGATGGGCCAGCATATTGTAAAAGCCGGTCACGATACCGGTGAGGTTTTCCTCCATCAGAGCATAACGGGTGTGCAGGTATTTTGTGTCCGTCCCCGGCTCCGGGATCATCGCTTCCACGGGAGAGGTGTAGAGCGCCCGGAGCATCTGGGCCTCTGCGGAATCCTTTCCCTTGATCATCTCTGCCCCTTTGGCGGAGGCGCAGCCCACGGTCATGCCGTTGTCCAGCCTGGAACAGGTCCCCTCTGCGGTGCAGAATACCTTCCCTTCCTTCCAGCCCTCCGGCAGCACTGCAGCCTTTAACCCGTTAAGATGCAAAAAGTTATAGCGATAAAAGATCTGCAGCTGTCTGTCTGACATCGGGATATACTTGGGATTGCCCACCGTACCGGAGGTGGTGTTGAAATGATCACAGGGATAAGCGATAAGCACGTTCTTCTCTCCCTGCACCATTCTGTTGATATAGGGAGCGAAGGCATCATAGGTCTGCACCGGGATCATCCGTCTGAAGTCCTCAATGGAATGGATATCCTTAAAGCCATGTTCTTTTCCGTATACCGTGTTTTCATTATCACGGATCAGCTGCATCAGGAACTGCTCCTGCATTTCCATGGGTCGCTTCGAATCCTCGTTCAGGATCTCCTCATAAACCGGCAGGCCGGCTTCAGCGGATTTCTGATTTGCCATTAAGGTCATATTCATATCCTGTTCCATCGTTACCTCCATTCTGTGGGATCAGGCAGGGTCCCCGGAGCAGATCCGTTATCTGCCTGTGTCTGCAGGATCAGGCCCGACACCGGTCCGGGTCTGAAGGAAGAACACAGCTGCCGTTCTTCCTGAAAATTACGAGTCATTCGTATTATATCATACATGAATCTTGAAATCGAGAAAAAAACACCCCGTTCCGCAATGGGAACGGGGTGCCGTATTTTTAAGGTTTGGGTAATCCTTACTGCTGTACCGCTGCCACAAGGGCCTCAGCCTCGGACTCCTCCAGGGGAGCTGCTGCGTACACCTCATCATCCTCGGTGATGATCAGGACATCTTCGCCGTCAGCGACATAACCCATCTTCAGATTACCAACGGTAACAAGAGAATAATCCACGCCGTCAGCGGTGGTGGCATCCTCAACAGTGTACTCGGCAAGAACTTCGTCGGTGCCGTCGTTCACATAAGCCACATCGCCGTTGGGAGTCTCATAGAAAGCGATGATGAAATCGTTTCCGTTGCCGTCGTTTGCATAATAGCCGTCCACATAGGTGATATCGGAGGTATCCACAACAGCATTCTCATTCTCAGCGCTTGCACCGGTCTGCACTGCGTCATACAGCTGGTTGGCTTCTTCCTCGGTCAGCTGGGCTGCAGCATAGACATTGCCGTCCTCGTCCACCAGATAGTAGCCGTCATCACCCTCGATGTATCCAAGCTGTGCGTCCACATCGGTGAAGGAAACAAGCAGATACTCGGTGCCGTCATCGGTAGTTGCCTGCTCTACGGTGTACTGGCTCCAGAACTCATACTCGCCGTCGGTGGCATAAGCAACATCCACATCACCAACCTCGAAGAAGGCCAGCATCATATCGCTCTCGCCGTTGTTTGCGTAGTAGCCGTCCACATAAACGACCTCTGCATCCTCAGCAGCACCGGCTGCGGCAGTGGGGCTCGCGTTCTTTTCGGCAACAGCGGGCTTCTCTGCAGATTTATCCTCTGCCTTTGCCTCTTCCTTCTTCTCTTCTGCCTTGGGCTCTTCCTTCTTCTCTTCAGCCTTGGGCTCTTCCTTCTTCTCCTCGGTCTGTGCGGGAGCAGCAGCCTTGTCGCCGCCTGCGCCGCCGCAGGCTGCCAGCACGGATACGCTTAAGACAGCAGCTGCCATCACAGCAAGAAATCTCTTCTTCATAATCTTTTTCCTCCTTTGTTCACTCATTGTTCACAAAATATTAACATATTTACCGAGTGCGTATTATACTACATATGTTTTACATTGGCAACAGAAAAACGAAAAATTTCCAAAAAATCCCGGGACATTTTCTGCCCCGGGATTCCATATCCTGCTTCAGGCCTGTCTGATCACTTCTTTTCCGCAATGGCTGCTTGGGCCG
>CAMNLO010000198.1 GCA_946543095.1 uncultured bacterium | reverse complement strand
GTAGGTCTTTTTGCCATGTTTTCTCCATCCTTTCCTCTCATGACGGGGCAAACATCCGGTTTGCCGGTGTCACACTTCTCAACAGGATTATGGTTTACATAATTTCCTTCTGCTTCGTTGCCCTTATTGTACAGGGTATGGCAGGGAAAAGCAACCGCCCAAACAGGCGCTTTCCTCAATGGGTCTTCTTTTTTCTGAAGAAGGCAAAGGGCAGGGCATCCTCGCTCTTCCGCTTTTTCGGTGTGCCCTCGGGACGGGGCTTCGTTTCATTCCTCCGTCTGACCTCCGGCGCTTCCTCAAAGAATGCATGGCTTCTTGCGAAGCCTTCGCCTTTGCCGAAGCGCTTCGCCTTTCGCTCGTCCCTGGACCATCTTCTGAGAGGATCCTCCTCCCGCCTGCCTGCAGAAAAACGTCTGTCCTCTCCTGCCGTGCGGCCGTTGTCCCGGGCAGGCTCCCGCCTGATGCGGCCTTCCCTGTGCTCTTTTCTTCTTTGTTCGAGGCCGCCCTGCTCCCGCATTCTTTCCCGCTGCCTGCTGCGTCTGGAGGTGTGCTCGATGACGATCTCCTCCGGGGTCTTCCCCATCTTCTGCTTTAAAAAGGCTGCCGCCAGCTCCGCAACGGACACCTCGGATTCCAGAAGCCTTTCCTCGATCAGGTTTTCCATCTCCGAAAGCTCTTCCGTTTCTGCAATGTGAATGGCTTCTCCCAGGATCTTCTCCGCTTTTTTCTGGATCACCTGGGCCACGGAAGGGATCTCCCGCTCCGTGATGACAGTCCCGCAGACCCTCTGGATGTCCTTTAAGCGGTACACATCCCTGCCGCACATAAAGGTGAAGGCCCTGCCGGTCTTTCCGGCCCTGCCGGTGCGGCCGATCCTATGGACATAGAAATCGATGTCGTCGGGGACATCATAGTTGAACACCGCCTCCACATTGTCGATGTCCAGGCCCCTTGCCGCCACATCCGTGGCGATCAGGATCTGGGCCTTGCCGGATTTGAACAGCCCCATCACCAGGTCTCTCTGATTCTGGGTCAGGTCTCCGTGGAGGCCCTCCGCTGCGTAATGCTCTCCCTTTAAGAAATCCGCAAGCTCTGCCACTCTAAGCTTCGTATTGCAGAAGATCAGCGCCCTGCGGGGGTTATAGTAGTCCAGAAGCCGGACCAGCACCGCGTTCTTCTGCTCCCTGCGCATCCAGTAGGAATACTGCTTCACCAGGTTCACCGTGACCTCCTCCCCGGTGACCTTGATGAATTCCGCATCCTGCTGGAATTTTCCCGTGAGCTCTAAAATGGGTGCCGGCATGGTGGCGGAAAACAGCGCCACCTGACGTCCCTCCGGAATATCGGAAAGGATGGTCTCCATGTCCTCTCTGAAACCCATGTCCAGCATCTCATCCGCCTCATCCAGCACCACCAGCTTCACCTCCTCCGTGCGGATGGTCTTTCTGCGCATATGATCCATGATCCTGCCGGGGGTGCCCACAATGACCTGGACTCCGCCCTTCAGCGCCCTGATCTGCCGTACAATATCCTGTCCGCCGTATACGGGCAGTACCCGGATCCCCTCCATATATTTCGCGAATTTCTGCAGCTCCTGTGCCGCCTGCATGGCCAGCTCCCTGGTGGGACAGATCACAAAGGCCTGAGGGGCGCGGTTTGCCGGATCGATCTTTTCCAGAAGGGGGAGCCCGAAGGCAGCTGTCTTGCCCGTCCCGGTCTGGGCCTGGCCGATGACGTCCTTCCCCAGGCGCATGACGGGGATCGCCTGCTCCTGGATGGGGGTCATCTCCGAATAGCCCATTTCCTCGATGGCACGTAAGATACGGGGGTCCAGTGTTTCATAAAATTCTGCCATTTTCATCTCCAATCATTCTACTATTTGTCAGACAATTCTATACATTTTATTCCTTTTGAAAAAAATTATAATAATTTTCAAAAAAAGGGTTGACATCTCGAAAGATGTAGTATATATTATACTCAACACAAGGGAAGAAGCACAAAGCAAATCCCAGAAGAGCCTTCAAAACACAGACACCATGACAACTCAGAGAAGAGATGATGGACCAGGTATCAGACGAAACGATCAGATATGAACCAGTCCCAAGGGTCATGGAAAACGTAAGTGGACAGAGGAAGGACAGGAAGGAGGATTTGAAAAGTTCCAGCAAAAACAACTTAACAGGAGGTACGGTCCAATGGACAGTATAACTTGAGGCGTCATCGTTCACATGCAGATGGCGCCTCTCTTTGTCTCATCTGTTCTAATCCTTCAATATCCTCACATACTTCAGAGGAGTCCTGTAATTCACCCCTTTAATACAAATGCCGGAGCGCTTGTTGGAGGCATTGATGACCTGGCCGTTGCCGATATAAATGGCCACATGGTTGATCACGCTCCGCTTTCCGTAGAACACCAGATCCCCGGGCTTTAACTGGGAGGCTTTGATCTTAGTGCCGCAATTGGCCTGGGCCTTGGAGGAATGAGGAAGGCTTACGCCGAACTGCTTAAAGATGCTCATGACATAGCCGGAGCAGTCCGCCCCTTTGGTCAGACTGGCGCCCCCCCACACATAGGGGTTTCCCAGAAACTTCTTGGCATAATTCACAAGGTCGATCCTGGTGTTGGAAATGCCCGCCCCATAGGTCAGCTCCTTCATGGAGACGGCCTTTTCCAGACTGATGGCCACATTCACGTAGTCGGCGGAAACATAGAGCAGATCGTCGTCCAGGTTTACCTTGACCCAGCCATCCAGCTCTTCCACCACCTCTAACTGCTCTCCCTCCGCCACAAGGGTCACGATATCCGCATCCAGGTTCGGCTCTTCCCGGACTCTTAAGCCTCCCGTGGTGGAGGTGGCGAGGGTCGCTGCGGTGTTCTGGGCACGCCGCACCGCGGCAGGGCCTGTCAGCAGGTATTCCGAAAACACGTATCCCTCCACCTTGCCGGATTTGATACGGTACCACTCTCCCTCTCTGGAAAGGACCTCGCACCCCGCGTTTTTCGGAAGCTTTCCCACCAGCTTCCCCTCCAGGCTTGCGGCTTCCCTGATGTTCAGATTGTTGTCCGCGGTCCCCGCCACTCCCAGATGGGTAAAACCGAAATACTTTCCCTGGGATTCGTTATAGGCCTCCACATATTCTTCCTTTGTGGCGCTCTCCTCCAGAAACTCCGTGATCCCTGCTTTGGGAAGCTGCGCATCGATGGGCTTCTCCGAGGCCCTGGCTTTGCAGGGGATAAACAGCGCCGCCACTACCAGCAGAAGGGCCAAAACAGGTTTACATAAGTTCTTAACGGAACGTCCCAGAAGATAGCTGGCAAGACGCCGGTTTCCTTCTCCCAGAGCTTCCCTTACATAGGTGGAGGAGATCTCCCTTCCCTTGAAATCCACCTTCGGTATAATGGCCACAGTATATCCGTATTCCTTCGCCCGCTCCATTAAGAAGGCGGCATCGCCCTTTCCGCCGGCGCCGAAGGAAAGGTCCGTCCCCGCCGCCACAAAGGCTGCGTTCAGGCTCTCCTTTAAGTATTTCCGGATAAAGTCCTCCGGGGAGGTGGCGGCAGTTTCCCGGTTAAAGGGGAATTCCACAAGATAGTCCACTCCCAGGGCTTCAAAGGCTTTCCGCTTCTCCTCCTTTGACATCAGGCTCTCTTCCTCCCTGCCGGAGAAAAAGGAGGCCGGGGAAGGGTCAAAGGTGAACACAGCACTTTTGAAACCCTGCTTCTTTTGCTTCAGGATCTCCTTCAGAATAGCCAGATGACCCCTGTGGAGCCCGTCGAATTTCCCGATGGCCACAGCGGTCCTTTCTTCGATATGAAAACCGGAAACGCCTGAAATGAGCTTCACTGCATACTCTCCAGGCGTTCTCTGATCGTCTCAAAAGGTATCATCAGATCGTCTATATCACCGTTTTTAAAACGGGCCTCAAATTCCTTGATCGTCACCGCATCCTGCAGGGAAAACTCCCCCACCCGGGTGCGCGTAAGGGCCTCCATACAGGCTCCCATCCCCAGCTTCTTTCCCAGATCATGGATCAGGGTCCTGATATAGGTGCCTTTTCCGCAGACAATGGTAAGCTTTGCCCTTCTGCCGTCGAATCCCTCCAATGCGATGGAGGGGATATCCGCCCATTTGGGCTGCCTCTCCACAGTCTGGCCCTTCCTGGCCAGCACATAGAGCTTCTGTCCCTTCACCTTCCTTGCGGAATACATGGGAGGCAGCTGGTCATATCCGCCCACAAACGAGCGGGCTG
>CAMNLO010000197.1 GCA_946543095.1 uncultured bacterium | reverse complement strand
GGCTTTCCCCTGAAGCGCCAGTATCCCCTGGCCTGCCGCCGGGATCCCCTCCTCCACGGGAAAGCAACGGCTGATCCTGTTTGCAAGACCCATGCGCTTTAAGCCCGCCGCCGCCAGAATGATGGCGCAGTACTGCCCCTCATCCAGCTTTCTTAAGCGGGTCTGCAGGTTTCCCCTGACGCTTTCAAAGGAGGCTCCGGGAAACAGCCTTTGCAGCTGTAAAATACGCCGTTTGGAAGAGGTACCGATGGGTTTTGAAAAATCCCCTTTCTCAAACTCCTCCAAAGAGACCCCTTCCGGCAAGACCAAAGCGTCCCTGGGATCCTCCCGTTTGGAAAAGCAGAGCACCGGAAGGTCTTTATCCACCTCCATGGGCAGATCCTTTAAGCTGTGGACGGAAAGATCGCTTCTGCCGTCCTTCAGCGCCAGATCCAGCTCCTTTACAAAGAGCCCCTTGCCGCCGATGTCCTCCAGCTTTCTGTCCAGGATCTTATCCCCGGTGGTCTTCATGGGAAGGATCTCCACGGAAAGCTTCGGATTATGCTCTTTGATATAGCTTTCAACCATGCGGGACTGTACCATTGCCAGAGCGCTCTCCCGGCTTCCGATGATTATCTTCTTTCCTTCATTCATAGTTTACATCACTCCAGATTGTTATTTATGCTCTATCCTTCCGATCAGCACTTCCCGGATCTTCCTGTTTCTTTTGCTTTTGCTTCGATCCTTTCGTTGCGCCGGAGGGTGATCCCGGTCCATCGATCCGGTCTGACTGTTCCGATGATCTCTCATGATTCAGGTGGATGATTCCGGTCCATCGAGCTGATCCAGCACTTCCCCGATCCGCTCTCTGATCCTCTTCGCCTTCTTATGATCCTCCCCGGAGGCGGTGATGCCGATGACCACATTTCCCTTTTCCACAATGCCCGGAAAATAGAAATCACAGTCTTCCTTTTTCGAGCAGTTGTTTACAAGAATCCCCCTGGCCTTGCATTCCGCAGCGATCCTGCCGTTTAAGCCTTCGTCGTCTGTGCAGGCAAAGACCAGATCATGTCCCTCCAGGTCGCTGAACGCAAAAGCCCGTTCATACAGCTGCAGCATCGGATGCTCTTTTGCAAGGCTTTCCAGCTCTAAAGAAACCCTTTGGGCGACCACGGTGACACCCTGCTTTTCGTATCCTACCTGTTTCGGAGCGCCTGCGCCTTTGCCGTAAACCGATGGATCCTCCGGATCCTCATCGAGACCTGCGGAAGGCTCAAGAAAAGGGAGAAGGGTTTTCAGGCGCCTCAGGGCAATGCTGCCGCCCCCCACAAACAGGATGGCTTTCCCGGTGAGATCAAAGAACAGTGGGAAATGCCTATGACTCATAGCCGTCCTCGATCACCGCGATCACCTGGCGGAACAGATCCTCCTCCAGATTATCCCGCAGCAGATACAGGATCTTTGCCACCACCTTGCCGGAGGAAGCGTCGATATGCCCGTAGAGCTCATCCTTTTCCTCCTCCTCGGTGTCCAGCTTCCGCACTGCCTTCTCCAGGCGCCAGTGCAGATCGCTCACTGCCATCTCGCTGATATGATTGATATGGGGGATCAGGTCTCTGGAGTGGACCCAGAGGACGAATTCCTTCATTGTGTCCTTCAGGATGGCGTCTGCCTGATAAAAGGCCTCCTCATTCCCCACATGATCCTTCGTTTTGAAATCATCGATATTATAAAGCTCCATCCCCGGCAGCTCCCCGATGGAGGGCTCAATGTCCCTGGGAACCGCAAAATCAATCAGGATCATGGGATGCTCCGTTTTGCACTCCTTCACCTTATCATAATACAGCGTGTAGTTGGGACTTGTGGTGGCGGACACCACCAGATCGCATTTCGGGAATAATTTCATCTTATCCCCGTAAAGAATGGTCTTGCAGCCATCCGGGATCAGCACCACGCCGCTGTGATACTGCCTTAAGGTCACGGTCACATCCGCGCCCCTCTTTAGCATGGTCTCCGCCGCAAGCCGCCCGTATTCCCCGTTGCCGATGACCATACAGGTTTTACCCCTGACGGAAAAACCTTTCTGCTCCAGCATGGCCAGAGCCTCGGCGATGGCAGTGTGGTTTGCGTGATGAAATACCACCTCCGTCTTCACCTTCTTCGCTGCGGTAACGGCCTTGCGGAACAGCACCTCCAGTACATTGTCGGTATAATAATTGGCTCTTGCCAGAGTCAGGGCATCCTTCACCTGGGTCAGGATCTGGTCCTCCGCCACAATGGCAGATTTTAACCCGCAGGTAAGATAGAACAGATGCTCCATGGCCTGCTCGTTGACCCTGGTGGCAAAACAGGACTTGTAATCCGCCGGATCCACCTGAAGATGCCGGCAAAGGACACCCAGCAGATCATAGTCCTCGCTCTTCTTATGCCCATCCACATGGATCCAGACCTCCATCCTGTTGCAGGTGGCAAGCAGGATCACGCCGGAAACATCCAGCTCTGTTTTCACAGCCTCCATGGTGTCCAGAAGCTCCTGCTTCCGGAAGGTGAATACCGCACGGACGTCCAGATCCGCGCTTTCGTGGTCGATACCGATCATTTTGATCATAGCCAGCTCTCCAGATTGATTTGAGTTTACATAATATTAATAAATCTTTTGCAGACAGTCTGTATTATCCCTGACAAATAGTGGATACTGATTTACATAATATTTCTATATTATGGGCAGACAGTCTGTATATTTCCAGCAGAAACTAAGTTTCGATTAACATCACTCAACTACTGCCCCCGCTTCTTCTTTACGAAATAATTCAGGATCCCTCCCGCCACCATCACGATGAAGGCATACAAAAACACCTTCTTTGCCGCCTCCTGCGGGATCCTGCCCTTGTCTCCCACCGTGTCCGCGTAAAAGGTCAGAGAGTATTCGATCTCCAGAGGATCCCCCATGGCTGTGGTGTCCGCAATGACCTCCATGGGCTGGTTTAAGGCGGTAATGGGGATCGTAAAGGTGGAATTACTGCCATCTGTGGTCTCGTTTAAGTACATCTCTCCCCCCACGATCATGTAGTCATAGTAGGAGCTGCTCCAGAGGAGCTTCGCGTAGCCCTTGCCGTCTTTGATATACAGCCAGGTAGGGGTGGTCACACTGGCTCTTCCGGAGCCTCCGCTTAAGTCCACATCAATGGAATACTCTCCGTCCGGCTCCTCCATATCCACGGGAGAATAGTCATCAACGATACTCTCTCTGCTCTCTGTTTTTCCCTCGGAAAGCTCTGCCATGGAATCCGTGCCATGCTCTTCATCGTACAGCTCTATGGCGTCCTGTATTCTCTGCTGATCAGGCAGCCTGAAGGAAAGCGCATCCTCCGGAACAGAGGAAGCTCTGAAGATAATGCGTCTTGCATACCAGCGCTTCCGGTTCTTACTGAAGGCGGCACAGTCGATGGGAGTGTCCAAAGCCCGCACCGGGACCGTAAAGGTGTGTCTGCCTTCCGGGGTGTCCACCATGGGAATATAGGTATCCAATTCCGCCGCCGCAGCGCCCTCCGCCGTGTTCATGCACACAAAGAGATAGCTGGCGCTGGACATGGTGAGCACTGCGCTCATCTCCCCGTCCTGTACGGTAAGCTTCGCTTCCAGGATCCTGAAGAAGGGGGAGGTACACTCCGTTTCCACCACATAGGTCCCGTCTTTGATGTCCTGCCCGTACACCGGCACCATACCGTAGCTGCCGATAGGCTTCATACCGTAAGTGCTTGCGGCATCCGCCACCTTTTCATACCCCGGCGCAGCCAGAACCGTTGCGTGAAAACAGAGAAAGCCCGTCAGGATCAGACATAACGAAAAAGCATTTCTAAGAAGCGTCAGACAGCAATCTATTCTGTTTTCATGTATTTTGATCAGATCCATATGCATCAAAACATCATAGCAGTGAGAGGCGGTTAACATAACTTAAACAGTTGATTTTACTGTACCGAAGCTGCTTTGAATTTCAAAACGGTCTCCCGGAATCTGATGGGAAAACCGCTTGCATCAGTCAGCGCTCAATGCCTCTGCTTCCTTCGCTCTCTCCACATACAGCTGACGGATCTCAGGATATTCTCCCATTCCCTTCAGCACGCATTCCACCTGATAGCCTTCTCTTTCCAGGATATTCTTCCAGGAATCCTCTCCTTCTCCTGCCATATCCTTCACCGCGTGATCTCCCGCCACGATCATAAAAGGCACCAGCCGCAGTTTTCCTGTACCGCCGAAATCCTTCAATTCCTCCCTGATATCATTGAT
>CAMNLO010000196.1 GCA_946543095.1 uncultured bacterium | reverse complement strand
AGGGAGGGGAGATAAAGCCTGCCAGGGACAGCTTCGGATAGTTTTTCTTAAGATTCGCCTCCAGGGCGGCTATGGTCTCCTCCGTGGAGCCGTAGAAAAAGTGACGGACTTCCCTCTCTTCCATCTGTTCCGACGCTCTCCAGAGCGCCGGCATCAGATCGGGGCCTGCCACCCGCTCGGCCTCCGAAAAATGCCTCCTTCTCAGGATATAGGAAAGAGGGGCTCCGTCCGGCAGGCAGATGGCCGCATCATTCTGTGCCTTTCTGTATTCCGGATCATGCCAGGCCATCATGGTGGTGTGGACATTGGAGAGGCAGATGTATTCCCCCCGCAGCTCCTCCAGATGGCCAAGGATATAGGAAACCGCCTCCTCCATGTTGGTCACGGCGATCCTTACCCCCAGTATGGAATTCGTGTAGATCTTCTTTTCCACCATCAGCGGGCAAATTTCACAATACAGTATAGTGCGCGGATCCCGTCCCGGATCCCTATCTTCTTTCCTTCCGCAACAGTCCTCGGATAGTAAGAGATGGGCACCTCCTGAATGGCATATCCCGCCTTCACCAGCTTTCCCGTGATCTCGGGCTCAAAGCCGAAGCGATTTTCCGTAATGGTAATACCCTGGATCACTTCCCTGCGGAAGGCCTTGTAGCAGGTTTCCATATCCGTCAGCTTCGTCCCCGCAAAGAGATTGAACACTGCCGTCAGAAATTTATTCGCCACCCGGTTCGCAAAATACCCTCTGGCCTTTTGATTTAAAAACCGGGAGCCGTAGCTCACCTCATATTTTCCGGAGAGGATCGGTTCGATCACCCGGGGATACTCATCGGGATCATACTCCAGATCCGCATCCTGGACGATCACGATATCTCCCGTGGCGGCGGCAAAACCGGTCCGCAGGGCAGCGCCCTTCCCCTGGTTTTCACCATGCTCCACCACCTTGGAAACAAGGGGCTTGATCACCTCCTGCAGGACCTGTTCCGTCCCGTCGGTGGAGCAGTCGTTCACCACGATGATCTCCTTTTTCGCCACCGGTGAAGCCAGTACCTTGCGGACGATGGCTTCGATATTGTCCTTCTCGTTGTAGCAGGGGATCACGATGGAAAGCACATAGTCGTCTCTGTTCATTGCTTTCCTTTCTCTTTTTCCAGCACGCCGGTGTAAAAGCTGCTGATCAGCTTTGCCTGCTCCCTGCAGTCCAGTCCCGCCTTTTTGATCTCCTCCACATGATCCTCCCTGTCGATGACACCGCCCCATTCCGAGGCCCATTTCAGGATATGGGCCGCCCAGGCATCCTCCCCTGCGGAAAGGGGGAGCCTGGTGACCAGAGGCGTCGCATCCACCTCCTTCGCGATGGCATCGGAGATCAGACAAGGCAGTCCCGAAACCTGGGCTTCGATGACGCTGCCAGGCAGTCCCTCATAGCGGGAAGGAAATACAAAGATATCCATGGCCTGATAAAAGGGCATGGGATCCGTCTGCGCTCCCACAAACAGACAGGAGCCGGAGATCCCCAGAGAGCTTGCCAGATTCTCCATCTTCTCCCGTAAGGGGCCGTCCCCCACTAAAAGAAGCCTGGACTGGGGCAGCGCCCCGTGAACCTTTGCGAAGACCCGGATCAGGAATTCGTGGTTCTTCGCGTAATGAAACCGGCCGATATGCCCGATCACCACATCCTCCGGGTCAAAGAGCAGTTCCTTCCTCAGCGTCCCCCGGATGGCGGAATCAAACAGAAAGCTTTCTGAGTCAATGGCGTTAGGCAAAACCTCCGCATGGGGAGCATCATGGAAGCCCGCTCCGAACACCGCCTCCCCCGCAAGCTCCGAGCAGGCAAGGCAGTAATCCGTTTTATCCAGAAGGCCCTTTCTCAAAAGCTTTGTCAAAAGCCCCTTGAGCCCCGGGTCCACTCCCGCGCTTCTGGCATGGGCGATGGCGATCTTACCGTATTCCCTCGCAATGGGCAGGTAAATACCCGCCGTGCTGGTCATATGACCGTGTACAATGGAGATCTCGGGATGCTCTTCCAGAAGCTTTCTCCATGCCGCTTTGTAAGCCCCTGTGTTGTAGATCTTATACCGGGGCACCCGGAAGACCCTTCCCCCCAGCTTCGCGATCTCCACCTCAAAATAGCAGTTCTTCCGCATATGAATGCAGAAATCAAACTGGATCTTATTCCTGTCCATCCGGCGGTACAGATCCATCACGCGGCTTTCCGCGCCTCCCAGATCCAATCCCCCCAGAACATGCAGCACCCGGATCAATGGAGCCCCCTTTGGATGTGCAGCTTCCATCTGACCAGCCTGCTCTTCATTCCTGCCAGCAGATACTCTCCCATGTTGCCGGCAGCGCCTCTTCTCTTTGCGTCCATAGTAAGGAATTCCCCATAGGGAAAAAACTGTTCTCCCCTGTTTTCGATCAACCGCTTAAGGCTCTCAAAGTCGGAGTCTGTCATCTCGTTGGTATGAAATACCAGTGTGGTATATCCTGTCCTCCGCGGATCCACACTGTCCTTTTTCCGAAAGGAAATGGGCAGGAAAATGAGCTCCTCCCGGAGATAAGGGCCTTTCCCGAAGCCGTCGGTGATATAGCGGAAGCCCTCTTCCTTTAATGCCCGCAATGTGTTTCCGTCAAAGCTGTGGCCCGGCGCCATGAAGATGTCCGTTTCAAGCCCATGCTCCTTCAGGATGGCCTTCCCCCTCCGGATCCTTGCCCGCTGTCCGGAAAGACTATGCCCCGCGAATTCCGAAAAGGGATTCAGCGGAAAGATCCCCGGCTCCTTTGTATCGTATACGTGGGATAAGCCATGCATTGCGATAACGGCGCCCTCATCCCTCAGTGCGCGGATGCTGTCCCAGAAATCTTCTCCCGGAGCCTCTTTGATCAGGGTGCCGTCTTTGTTTTCCGGCACCACTCCCAGAAGCGGACAGATCCCGGCTCCAAAAAGCAGCTCCTTCATCCTGAGAAATTTCCCGGAATCCATTCCCGGGGTGATATCATCCAGACGGACGGTGAGCTTCATAGATTCGCCCTGTACCAGTCGATGGCCAGCTCAATTCCCCTGGCAAAATCATAATCCGGCCGATAGCCAAGCATTGTTCCCGCCTTGCCGATATCCGCATTGGAATGCCGGATATCTCCTTTTCTGGGGGGACCGAACACCGGCTCCTTCCGGATGCCCAGGTTTTTGCACAGCACCTCATAGACCTCTAACAGGGTGGTCCTGCCGCCGGCGGCGATATTGAAGGCTTCTCCCTCCGCCGCCTCGTCCGATAAGGCCGCCCTGATATTTGCCTCGATCACATTCTCGATGTAGGTGAAATCCCTGGACTGGAGCCCGTCTCCATGGATCTGCGGGGTTTCGCCGGAAAGCAGAAGGCGGATCCACTTCGGGATCACCGCCGCATAGGCCCCCTCCGGATCCTGGCGCCGTCCGAAAACGTTAAAATACCTGAGGCCCACCGCCGGCAGGCCGTAGAGGCTGTGATACAGCCCTGCGTATTCTTCATCCGTTTTCTTGGTCAGGGCGTAAGGGCTTAATACCTTCCCCTCCTGCCCTTCCTTTTTCGGAAGGGTCTCGGAATCCCCGTATACGGAGGAGCTGGAGGCATAAACGATCTTCTTTACACCGGCTGCTCTCGCGGCTTCAAACATATTCAGGGTGCCGTGGATATTGATCTCTTCATAGAGCACGGGCATCTCGATGCTTCTGGGCACGCTTCCCCAGGCCGCCTGATGCAGGATGTAATCCGCCCCCTCCGCAGCCTTCATACAGGTCTCAGGATCCCGGATATCTCCCTCGATCAGCGTAAAGCCAGGATCTGCGGCAAAATCCTTCAGGTTTTCCCGCTTTCCGGTGGAGAAATTGTCCAGGCAGCGCACCCTTGCCCCCAGCTTTAAAAGCGCCTCGCACAGATTGGAGCCGATAAAGCCGGCACCGCCCGTGACCAGAAATACAGTGTCTTTATCAAAGCTGATCTCAGAATAACCCATTTATCCTCTCCGTTCCTTTCCTGCTCTCTCCGGCTAAGGAAATGCTGAATAATTCAGCATTTCCTTAGCCCCTCCGGGGGATCGCACGGATTCGGAATGGAAATATGTCGCTTCGCGACCCGAATCCGGCGGGGGAAACGCTTTAATCAGCTTTTCCCTAAAGCCTGCCCACTGCCGGCCCTGTTCCGATCCTGCTACCGGTTTCCACGTCCTGAAATATGCTTATCCTTCCGGTCATGGGGCTAAGGAAATGCTGAATAATTCAGCATTTCCTTAGCCCCTCCGGGGGATCGC
>CAMNLO010000195.1 GCA_946543095.1 uncultured bacterium | reverse complement strand
GTCCCCCGCCCCACGGACACTGCCGTGTTCTCAAAGAAGCAGGTGGAGGCATAGAGATAGACGGCCTGCATATCCTTCAGGTTCGGCGAGGGATTCACCGTCAGCTCCGTCATGGTCTGATGGGTATAGTTCCGGCAGGGAACCACCGTAAGCTTCAGGGAATCCTTTCCCAGAGAAAGCCAGCCTTCCCCGTTGATCATCAAGGAAAGCTCCCCCAGAGTCATACCGTGGACCACGGGGATGGGCAGCTCCCCCACCTGGGAAACATACTCCGCATCCAGCAGGGGACCGTCCACATAGAAGCCGTTGGGATTGGGGCGGTCCAGGACAACCACTTCCTTCCCTGCTTTGGCGCAGTCCTCCATCAGATGGAACATGGAGAGATAATAGGTGTAGCAGCGAAGCCCTACATCCTGAATGTCCACCACAAGGACATCGAAGTCCTCCAGTTCTTCTTTGCTCAAGCCCTTTCCGTAGGCGGTGTGCAGCGGGATGCCGGTCTTTTCGTCTACATTCTCCTTGACCTCCGCTCCCGCATCCAGCTCTCCTCTGAAGCCATGCTCCGGACTGAGGACAAAGGACACCTGTGCCTTTTCCTTCACCAGCACATCCAGGATGTGCTCTCCCGTCCCATTTAAGACCCCGGTCTGGTTCGTGAACAGGGCAATGCGCTTGCCCGTAAGAAGGGGCATATAGACCTCAGGCTGCTCATCTCCCGCGAGGACGGGAAGGGGCTCCTCTTCCGGCTCCTGTGCTTCCGTAGGCTCCTCCGGGACTGCTTCTGCTGCTTCCTTCGGGGCAGGCTCGGAAACGGCCTCCGGCTGAGGCTCCGGAGCAGTGTCCACAGGCTCCGATCCGCAGCCTCCCAGACAGATCAGCAGAAAAAAAAGAAGGGCACACCAACAGCGAACACTTGCAGCAATGCCTTGTTTTGATGTTATGTTAACTTCCAGCATGTATATACATCCCGTTTCGGAATTCCAAGGATCCCAGCCGTTTCCTTCATCGCTTCCTTCTCCGTCATCCCCTGATCCAGCAGCATCTGCATCTGCTCCGGGATGGAGAGTTTTATTTCCGCTTCCTCTTCCTTGTGGCATCCCTCCAGCACCAGCACATATTCCCCCCTGGGCTCCTTTTCTTCATAGCGCTTCAGGGCTTCTCCCAGGGAACATCTTTCATATTCCTCGTGGACCTTGGTCAGCTCCCTGCACAGGGCAATATGCCTTTCCTCTCCCAGGGCTTCCTTCAGGGCCTCCAGGGTCTTTTTCAGCCGATGGGGCGCTTCGTAGAGGATCAGCGTACAGGGTTTTGTTTTCAGGGCTTCCAGAGCTTTATGCAGTTCCTTCTTTTCCCGGGGCAAAAACCCTACGAATAAAAAGCCCTTTGTGTCCATGCCGGAGGCCATCAGCGCCGTGATCCCGGCACAGGCCCCTGGCAGCGCCTCCACTGTGATCCCGGCCTCCACCGCCTGCCGTACCAGCACCTCCCCGGGATCCGAGATGCCGGGGCATCCCGCATCGGAGATCACCGCCAGGTTCTTTCCCTGCAGCATACAGGCCACCAGCTCCTTTGCCTTTTCGAAACGGTTATGCTCATGATAGGAGGTCATGGGCGTGTGGATCCCGAAATGGGTCAGAAGTTTTCTGGAATTCCTGGTGTCCTCCGCGGCGATCAGGTCTGCCTCCTTCAGCACCCTGACGGCGCGGAAGGTCATGTCCTCCAGATTGCCGATGGGTGTGGGAACAAGAAACAGCCTGCCTGGAGCTGCCTTCTCACTCATTGGTCGGGCCTTCTCACATACTGATTCAGAGCGATCAGGCCCTTGCTGTTTTTCCCTGTGAACACAAAGCCGATCTCCTCCATCTTCTGCTGCTCGTCCCGTCTGGCGGAGAGATAGTTTATGGTCTGTGCCCCATGTTCAAAGATGAAGTCACAGGCGGCGTCCACCATCTCCCGCTTTGTCAGGGGGGCCGAGCCGCCGTAGGCGTATTTCAGCGCGTAATCATATTCCACGAAGCTGATGTTAGGGGAAAAGCTCAGTTTAGAGGTTTTTATGGAGCCGTCCTTTTTGATGAATTTGGACAGCTTCGAAAGATCCTGTCTGTCGTCCCCCACAGTGAAGGTCCCGATCCACTCAAAGCCGCTTTCCTCTTCCTCGGAGGGGATATACACCCGGACCTCGAACAGGCCGCTTTCCGCATCCCTTCTTGCCACGATGGCGTAGTTGTCCTTTTCGTAGTCGGGTCTGGGCACAAAGGGGGCGTCCGGGTCCGGCTCCGGTTCGGGCTCCGGTTCGGGCTCAAGCTGCGGTTCCGGCTCAGGAGCCGGTTCAGAGACAGGAGTTTCGGACTGTGTCTGAGTGGTATCAGCGGAGGAGTCTTCCGTGGGATGATCTTCTGTTATGTTAACCGCAGCAGCCCGCGCTGCGTCTTCGGAAGAAGCTTCTGCGGAATGCTCCTGGGTGACGTTCACTACAGACTCCAGCATCTCTCCGATCTTTTCCTGCTCCTTTACGGTTTCCCGTATAATGCTCATGAGATCCTCTTCCGTGATCTCATTCTTCCCCAGGGCAGCTTCGGACACGGCCTCGGCAATGCTGTCAATATTCAGCTCCCGAGCGATCTCTGCCACGGGGTCGGGATCCGGATGGATGTTAGAAGATTCTGCGTCAGAATGAGGAGCGGTCAGATTTATGTTAACTTCTGACCTGTCAGGTTGAGTTGTGCTCCGTGTTTTGTTAACGGAATCCTCACCGGCATGGGTACCGATACTAGTTATGTCAACCGCAGCCCCATCAGAATGGGATGTATTCTGTGTTATGTCAACCTTCATCCCATCAGAACGGGGCGTGCTCGGTGTTATGTTAACCGAATCTTCCTCCATCCCGGACCCTTCCGGTATCGTCGGAATTGCCTGTGCCTGATCGTTATGCGCACCGGACATTCCCGGTGCCGGCAGCGCCTGTATCGTGTTTGCCCCGGGCTCTCCCGGAACAGGCTGTGACTGAGGGATGCCACCCTCCATCCCGGCTCCGCCGCTTCCCGGGTAGCGCACCCCGAAGGGCAGCCCCTTCCACAGGATCACCTGTCTGTAAAACAGCTCCTGGGCAAGCTCCGGACTCAGCCCCAGAGAGGATAAGATCTCTTCCGCCTGTTTCCTGATCTCTGCATTCATTTCCCTACTCCCCCGTTGCTCTCATCCTCTCCCATCCTTGTCCTGTATTTGGAAGGGGATACACCAAATCGTTTCTTAAACACATAGCTGAAATAGTTGGGATCCGTAAAACCCACCTTCTCCGCCACCTCATAGGATTTTTCATCTCCCGTCAGGAGCATGTCCGCAGCCTTTTCCATCCTGATATCCGTCAGATAGGACACAAAGGTCTTTCCCGTTTCCTTCTTGAAGATGGTGGAAAAATACGCGGCGGATACATTCAGAAGCCGGCAGACCGCATCAATGTTCAGCTCCGGATCCGGATAGCTCTCCTCCAGGTATTCCCTGGCCTGGCTCACAAAGGAATTGGAGCTCTTTCTTCTGATCTCCCGGATGTTCTCCGACAGATAAGCGCAGGCGTCCGTCAGCCAGCGGGAAAGCCCCTCCTTTTCCTCCAGGTGCTCAAATACCCTGTAGGGATCCTCATTATCGGTCCTGGGCAAAAGGGAAAACACTTCCTCTGACTTCAGACCGTTCTCCAGGGCGAACCGGCATAAGGAGGTGATCAGCTCAAGCACCAGAAGCCTGTATGCGCTGAGGGAAAGCCCTGTGTCAAAAAGCCTCTCCACATAATCGGAGATCACCTCGGAAAGCTCCTTTTCCCCTCCCAGGCGGATTGCCTTTAGGATCGGCGCAGACGAAAACTCCTGCAGAGCCTTTTCCCCTTTCTGCGGGGTTTCGTGCTCGATCTCCGCCATGCTGATGGTGATATTCTCCCGATACAGCCTGCGGTAGGACAGCGCCTGTCTGGCGGCCTCAAAGGAAAGCTTCAGATTCGGCGTTTCCACCCCCAGCTCATTGGTCACCTGCCAGATGACGAGTCTGTCTTCCTGCTGGTGCGGGCTCATCCGCCAGGTGAAGGCGCACTCCCGGTGATCCGCCGTCAGCTCTCCGCTTTCCAGGAGGCGGATCTCCAGCTTTCGCACAGGGATTTCCCGGAGGGGCTCCGATTCAGGGATCCGCTGAAGGCAGGAAATGCCGGGCCGCGGAACGGATTCCACGCAGGGCAGCGTCAGCGCGGTTTCCCCGAAGGAGGAAAGCACCCGCACCACCGTATCCTCCTGTCTGCCGTTGGACCGGATCA
>CAMNLO010000194.1 GCA_946543095.1 uncultured bacterium | reverse complement strand
CGGAAAAAGGTATTGCGGTTAAACAGATCGGTGAGGGCGTCATGCTCCGCCATATGGCGGATCTGCCCCAGACAGGCTAACTCCGAACGGGCGATGGCATTGGCGAGACGGGTCTTTAAGATGCGGGGATTATAGGGCTTCGGCACATAATCCACAGCCCCCATGTTCAGGGTCTTCTCCTCTGTTTCCGGATCCGTCTCCCCTGTCAAGACAATGACGGGAGTGGTCAAAAGCCCTCTCTCCTTCATTTCGGCAAGGACCTGAAAACCGTCCATCACCGGCAGCATCAGATCCAGCAGCACTGCGGAGATCTTCAGGGAACGGTCCGCCAGGATCGAAAGGGCTTTCTCCCCGTCCTCGGCGATGATCAGTTCGTAATCCCCGCTCAGTATATCCTTCAGCAGTATGATATTGATCTCTGTATCTTCGACGATGAGGATCGTCTCTTTTACATGCGGCATTGTCTCACAACCTCGATGAATTTTCTGATCTTTTCAGGATCCTTTCCGGAGCCTGCGGGCTTATCTGCCCATTCCACGCCGGAGGAACAATCCACCGCGAAGGGATGAAAATACCGGATCCCCTCTTCCACATTCTCAGGAGTCAGCCCTCCGGCAAGGATCAGCTTCTTCTCCCCCAGATCCGGCAGCCAGGACTGCTCCCAGTCAAAGGCCTGTCCGCTGCCGGGCACTTCCCCGTCCAGGAGGAAGGCTTCGATCTTCGGATGCCTGAGCCCCAGTCTGATCTCCCCGGCCTCCCCCGGCTTCACCGCCCTCCATATGGGCAGACGGCTGTTCATCGCCACCTCGGGAAACATGGCACCATGGAGCTGCAGGATGTCAAAGCCATGGTCTGCAATGGCGTTTGCCTGGGAAATGGTCAGGTTCACCCCCACTGCCACCCGCTTGATCCCGGGGGGCAGTTCCTTCATGATGAGGGCCGCCTGCTCCAGGGAAACATTCCTTTTGCTTTTCGGGAAAAAGACCACAAAACCGGCATAGTCCGCTCCGAATTCTTTCAGATAAGCGGCCTCCTCCGGCTTTGTGATCCCGCATATCTTTATTTTTGTACCACCGGGTTCACATGCTTTCACGGATGACATTATAGCAAAAACGAAGTCCGGTTACAATGTGGAAAACGCGCCCTATTCGAAGCTCACGGTCATTTTTTCGATCACGGGCTGGGCGTCCCCGGGGATCGTCCCGTTATTGTCCACGGGCTTTGCGTCCTCACAGATCTGATCCACGATCTCCATGCCCTCCGTAACGGCGCCGAAGCCGGCATACTGGCCATCCAAAAAAGTGCTGTCCTGATGGACGATGAAGAACTGGGAGCTGGCGGAATCGGGATCCATGGAGCGTGCCATGGAGATCACTCCCCTTTTGTGGGAGATGTTGTTCTGCACGCCGTTCATGGCAAATTCACCCATGATATTCCGGTCTGCGCCGCCGGTTCCGTTGCCAAGGGGATCCCCGCCCTGGATCATGAAGCCGGAGATGATCCTGTGAAAGGTCAGTCCGTCGTAGAAGCCGTCCTGCACAAGGCCCACAAAGTTCAGCACCGTGATGGGAGCCTCCTCCGGATTCAACTGCACCTTTATGGTGCCGTAATCCTTCACCGTGATCTCCACCACGGGGGTCCCCATTGCATTCAGCGCCTTCAGCGCTTCCTCCCTTGCCTGTTCGTATCCTGTCTGCATCGCTTCTTCTCCCTCCTTTTCCGGCGCCTCCTCTTCCGGCGCCTCCTCCTGTGGCTGTTCCTTCGTTTCTTCTTTTGTCTCCTGTTTTGTCTCCTGCTGCGTTTCCTCCGTCTTTTCGGAAGCTGCGGGGGCCTGGGAAGCAGATCCGCAGGCTGTAAGCGCAAGCATCAGCAGGAAAACCAGTGCGATCCTTCTGATCATATCCTTTTCCTCCTTTTGTCAGACAGTAAACAATCATATCCACCGGACCCCTGTCCTGTCAATAAGGATAGCCGGGGCGGTACCGACCGGGCAGGGGAGCAGCAGATCCCTTTCGGCGGCTCTGCCATAAAAAGGACCGCCCCCTGCAGAGGGCGGTCCCTTATCCTGATCCTTCATGACAAGCTTTGATTCGTCTCCGGCGATCCGGACAAAAACCCGGATCTGCCGTCAAAGCGATCGCCGCACGTCTCAGATTGTGCAAGGCACCTCAGATCACTTATACAATTCCACCAGCTTCTCCAGGTGCGCGTACCGCTCCTTCGCAGCCTCTTCCGATTCGGCAAAGAGCCTGTCCGCTCTCTCCGGGAAGGGCTTCACAAGGCGGGTGTAACGGGCCTCGTTCTGGAGGAATTCCTGATAGGAGCCGTCGCCGGGCTTACTGGTTAAGGTGAAGGGATTCTTGCCCTCCGCCTTCAGCGCGGGATTGAAGCTGAACAGATTCCAGTAGCCTGCCTTCACGGCGAACTTCATCTCATCCTGGCAGTGGTTCATGCCGCCCTTGGCAATTCCGTGAAGCTCGCAGGGAGCATAGCCGATGATCAGGGAAGGACCGTTGTAAGCTTCCGCCTCGGTCAGGACCTTCACGGTCTGGGCCGGATTGGCGCCCAGAGCGATCTGCGCCACGTACACATAGCCGTAGGTCATGGCGATCTCCGCCAGGCTCTTCTTCTTGATCTCCTTGCCTGCCGCGGCAAACTGGCAGACCTCACCGATGTTGGAAGCCTTGGAGGCCTGGCCGCCGGTGTTGGAGTACATCTCGGTGTCGAATACCATGATGTTCACATTCTCACCGGAAGCGATCACATGATCCAGGCCGCCGTAGCCGATGTCATAGGCCCAGCCGTCGCCGCCGAAGATCCAGACGGACTTCTTGGGCAGATAATCCTTCTTCTCCAGGACTTCCTTCGCCAGGGCGGAGCCGTCCTTTTCAAGCTCCTTCACGAGGGCTTCCGCAAAGGCGCCGTTGTCCTTAGTGGAATCCTTGGTCTCGATAAACTTCTCGATGGCATCCTTCAGGGAATCGGAAGCGGAGGCCTTTAACTCCTCTAACTTCGCGATGGCCTGCTCCCTTAAGACCTTCTGGCCCAGGAACATACCGAAGCCGTGCTCCGCGTTGTCCTCGAACAGGGAATTGCTCCAGGCGGGTCCCTTTAAGGAATCCTTGTTCACCGTGTAGGGCGAGGTGGCCGCGGGACCGCCCCAGATGGAGGAGCAGCCGGTGGCATTGCTGATAAACATATGCTCGCCGAAGAGCTGGGTAATGAGTCTTGCGTAAGAGGTCTCGGCGCAGCCTGCGCAGGAGCCGGAGAACTCCAAGAGCGGCTGGTTGAACTGGGAGCCGATGGGGGTATTCTCCGCCACCTTGATCTCCTTCTTGCCGACATTTGCCACCAGATAGTCGAAAACAGGCTGCAGCGGCAGCTCGGTCTCCTGAGGGACCATCTTTAAGGCGCCCTTGGCGGCGGCAGGACAGACGGTGACACACTCGCCGCAGCCCATGCAGTCCAGAGGAGAAACGCTCATGGTGAACTTCATGCCGGCTTCCTTCGCCTGCTTCGCGTCCGCCAGACGGATCCCTTCGGGAGCAGCCTTCACTGCCTCCTCGTTCAGGATGAAGGGACGGATGGTGGCATGAGAGCAGACAAAGGCGCAGGTGTTGCACTGCACGCAGGCGGAAGGATCCCACTGGGGAACCATCACCGCGGTGCCTCTCTTCTCATAAGCGGATGCGCCGGTCTCGAACTGGCCGTCCGCATTGTCCTTGAAGGCGGAAACCGGGAGGGAATCCCCGTCCATGATGCCGATGGGATCCAGCAGATCGTTCACCATCTTCACCGTGGCGGCACGTCCGGTCCTTGCGGGCTTTTGTGCATCCGGAGCCGGATTCTTCCAGTCGGCGGGAATCTCCACCTTATGGACCGCGTCCACGCCGGCGTCGATGGCCTTGTAGTTCATCTGCACCACTTCCTCCCCCTTCTTGGAGTAGGACTTCTTGGCAGCGGCCTTCATATAGCCCACCGCCTCATCGATGGGCATCACATTGGCCAGCTTGAAGAAGGCGGACTGAAGGATGGTATTGGTCCTCTTGCCCATGCCGATCTCAATGGCCTTGTCGATGGCGTTGATGGTGTAGAGCTGGATATTATTCTCGGCGATGTACTTCTTGGAGGCGGCGGGCATATGCTCGTTTAACTCCTCGTCGCTCCACTGGCAGTTGATCATGAAGATGCCGCCGGGCTTCACATCCTGGACCATCTTATAGCCCTTCACCACGTAGGAAGGATTGTGGCAGGCCACGAAATCCGCCTGGTTGATGTAGTAGGGGCTTCTGATGGGCTTGTCG